>JALYWZ010000178.1 GCA_030852505.1 Myxococcota bacterium
TTCGATCTCGAACCCGGAGCCCGGCCTGCACGCTAGCTGCGCATGCGGGCGTGGCGCTTCTTGGCTTCGCGTTCGTCGGGGGCGGTGACCCGGGTCGCCCCGCAAACTCGCTCGCTCGCCGCCGCGATCGTCGGCCGCAACGGCTCCAGAGCGCTCACCAGATGGCCGAGCCGCTTGGTCGCCGCTTCGGCTCGCGACCACGCCGCGCGGTGGCCGATCGTGTCCGGCTTGGTCTGGCGCGCGAGCTCGAGCGCCGCTCGAAGCTCGCTGCCGATGGCCGCGAGCTCGTCGAGCTCCACCGGCCCCGCGCCGGAGCGCCGCCACGCTGAATACAGAGCTCGGCACACGCCGATCAGATCGCGTAACGCTTCGAACGGGAGCTTGCCGGAGGTCGTCGGTGGCACGAGCCGAACAGCTCAGCGCGAGCGCGCCGTCCCGTCAATTGTCGGCGCTAGCTCGGCGAAACCAGAGGGAAAGCGCCGAGCTCGCTCCTCGCGCGCGCTCAGCGCGCCGCGTATTCCAGCGTGTAGCGGCGCTGGCCGTTGCCGGACGGGCCCGCGGATCTCAAGAAATAGATCGAGCGGCAATCGGGCGTGAGCGTCGGCGTGTAGTCGTCCACCACTGTCCCACTGGGCGGGGTCGCGGGCGCCGGCATGCCGACCCTCGAAGGCGCCGCCGTCGCGACGAGGTCGTCTCCCAGGGGGACGAAGGAAAGTCGCGCGCCTTCCGGCGGCCGAATCACGCCGAACAACACCCGGCCGTCGTAGCTCAAGTCGGGGTTCGAGAATATCTCGTCGACTCCGGCGACCGCGATTGGGACGCCGAACGCTTGCGTCACCGACGCTCGAACGTGGACGTCGGGCCGCGCGTCGGAGTCGAGGTTGCGAACGCCCACCGCCGTGAGCTCGTCGCCGCTCACCGTGATCGAGTCTCCGACGGTCCCGATTGGGTCGGCGTCGACGACCCAGGCCGCGCTCCGTGAAGCGCGTGTCGCGAAACGCAGCGGAGCGGGCCCATCGAGACACGTGAAGTACATCCGCAAACCGTCGTCGCTCACGTCGAGCGCCGGATAGTCTTCGAAGGCGCATGCCGCCTGGAGCTCGCTCACCACGGAGGGACCGGAAAACGCCGCGCTCTTCGCAGTTCGCTTCAGCACGGCAATGTCGTGCGTGTTCGCAGTGGGGTTGACGTGCACGTAAAAGATCTCGAGCTCGTCCGCGGTGACGCTCAGGCTCGAACCGAGATCGCTCTTGAAATCGAACAAAGTCTGGCTGGCACCGAAGCTCCCCTCGCAGCGCTGCATCGGGCTTGCGCCGCCGGTCGCGACCGCGCCGCCCGTTCCGGTGCTCGTTCCTCCCGCGCCGGACCCACCGCTGCTACTGCCGCCCGTGGTCGCCGGACTGCCCGCTGCGGCCTTGGGCGCATCCGGCTCGTTCTCGGACTCGCCCGCGCAGCCCGACGCAAGCCCGCACACCGTTCCGAACCCCACGATTCCAAGCAACCATCGCATTTGGGCATTCTACGCAGGGGCCGCGCGAAACCTCGACAATGTTGCGTCACTGGCCAACTGGCCGAGTTCAGCGCAGCTGACATTCCGACTAGAGTCTCGGCGCATGCGATCCGCCACTCGCTCGACACTGGTTCTCGGAGCGCTCGCCGCGCTCGTCACGCTCGTCACTCCTGCCTGTGAAGAAGACAAGCCGGCACCCGCTCCCGTTGCCAGCGCCACGGCTCCCGCCGTGCCGACACCGGCTCCCACGCCGAGCCCCGCTCCCACGCCCGAGCCGACCGCGGCGGCGGCCCCCAAGCCGAAGAAGAAGCTCTCGGAGTGTCCGAAGACCAAGCAGGTAGAGTTCGAGCAAAAGGAGATCGAGCTCGAGGTGCGGCGCAAGCTCCCGAAGGCCGAGGGCCCGATCACCACCGCCGATCTGCGCAAGCTACGCTCGTTGAATCTGTCGCAGACGAAGCTCTCGGAGCTCGACGTCTGTGTGTTCGGCTACATGACCGGCCTGAAAGAGCTGTTCCTCGGACAGGGGGACTTCGACGACCTCTCGCCGATCGCGGGCGCCACGCAGCTCGAGTCGCTGCGCGCGTCGATCAATCACGTTCGCGACATCTCTCCGCTCGAGAAGCTGACGAAGCTCGACCGGCTCGATCTCGGCCGCACCCAGGTGGCCGACCTCAAGCCGCTCGCCGCGCTCACCAAGCTGACGGAGCTGCAGCTCGACGACACCCAGGTCGAAGACGTCTCGCCGCTCGCCGGTCTGACGCTGCTCGAGACGCTGAGCCTCAAGCGCACCAAGGTGAAGGACGTCTCGGCGCTCAAGAATCTGAAGAAGCTGAAGACGCTCTACATCGGCGGCTCGCCGCTCGACGAGGACGTGATGAGCGTCGCCCCCGTCCGCGCGAACGGCACCAAGATCATCGCTGATTGAGCTCGGAGTGCAGCCCGCACTCGCGCTTGGTCGCCTCTTCCCACCACCAGCGCCCGGCGCGCTCGTGCTCGCCGGGCCGGATCGCGCGAGTGCACGGCGCGCAGCCGATCGACACGAAGCCGCGATCGTGGAGCGGATTGTACGGCACGCCGTTGTCGCGGATGTAGTCCCACACCTCGCCGAGCGTGCTGAACGCCAGCGGATTCCACTTGAGCAGCGTGCCCGAGGGGCCGGCCATGCCCGAGTCGGACTCGACGAGCGAGACGTTGGTGCGCGTCGGGCTCTGATCGCGGCGCTGCCCGGTCATCCACGCACGGTAGCCCGCCAGCGTTCGGCGCAGCGGCTCGACCTTGCGGATCCCGCAGCACTCGCTGTGCCCGTCCTCATAGAAGCTGAATAGGCCCTTCTTGACGACCAGCGCCTCGACGGCTGGCGCTCGTGGAAACGCGGCCTGGATCGGCACGCCGTAGTGCTTGCGAACGCGCTCGATGAACTCGTAAGTTTCGGAAGCCAGGCGCCCGGTGTCGAGCGTGAACACGCTGAACGGCTTGCCCGTCTTCACGGCCATGTCGATCAACACCACGTCTTCCGCACCGCTGAAGGCGATCCCGAGCTCGCTGCCGAACAGCTCGAGAGCGCGCGCCACGACCTCTTCCGGGCGCCGTCCGGCGAGCTCCGCGGCCAGGGTCGCCGCGTCGGGCACGCCCGCCGCCGTCTCGGTGGGTTTCGGGCTCAGCACCTCGCCGATCAGCTTGAGCACGCTCGTGTAAATGACGCTCTGATCGTCGCGCTTCACGATGAAGAACGGCGCCAGATCGATGCCGTGCTGCGACGCCAGCTGGTAGCCGGGCGAGGACGGATCGCGCACGTCGGCGACCACGACCTCGTCGATCCGCTCCCAGAGACCGCGGCGCCGGAGCAGCTCTTCGGCCTGCGCGCACTTCTGGCAGGGTTCGCCGTTCTCGAGCCGCTTCTTGATCATCGTGACGTGCATCTGCTCGGATCCTTCGAGGAAATTCCGGGCTCGTAGCCCAGCAAGGCCGACAAGCATGGGTCCTGGCCCCGGCGGCGCAAGCCAGCCAACCCGCGAGGATCGGGGCCGCCAGCGCGCACCTTCTTACGCGAAAACTGGAATTCGCTTGCGAAGCGCTCGCGGAGGAGCTAATTCGCCGAGCCGAATGGCCAATCGAGCAATCTGGAACGTCCGTATGCGCCACGAATGGCTGGCGACTCCGCTCAAGGGCAAGCGCCTCAACAAGCGCAAGCGCGCACGTATCGGCATCGAGCAGGCGCGCGAGCGCCGTGCCGGTGAGCCGACGCCGCCCGCGGCGAGCTGAGATCGAAGCGGGCGTTTCTGCCCGCTTTCCAGCTCGGAATCTTGGCCCGCGTCGTTTGGGGCGGGTACGCGGTGAGCATGCTCTCGACCGCGACCCGCCCGACTCCGGCGATCGCTCTCCTGTTCGCTGCCCTGACCGGGGGCTGCGGCGACGGCCGCTACGACGCGAAGACGCCCGGTGAGCCGATCGGCCGGTTTTCGATGCGCGGCTCGCTCGATCGGGACGAGTGCCGCGCCACCGTGCTCGGCGTGGTCGACCCGTGGGAGTTCGACCTCCGCCTGTCGCGCTCGGTCAACGACCTGTATTGGTTGAACGGCCGGGAGGCGATCTCCGGAGACATCGCCTCCGACGATCGCTCGTTCAAGTTCGACACCCACGTGGATGTTCCGATCATTCCGGCGCGCAACGGTCGTGGTGGCTGCACCTTGACGCGACGCGACCGCGCAGAGGGCGAGCTCTCGCCCGACGCCTCGAGCGCGAACGAGCTCGCGGGCTCGATCTCGTTCACGTACGAGCCGCGAGTCGGCTCGGAATGCTCTGAAATCATTGGTGTTCCTGGCGGCTTCGATCGTCTGCCCTGTCGCGTCGACTTCGATCTCCGAGGCACTCGCTCGGACGACGACGAGTGACCTAACGCATGCGGGTGGCTGCGCGAAACACGCGCACCCTCTGCGACGAATCGTGTCTCTGGACTGGTGACGAGCACGATCGCCGTGCTATGTACCTCCGTACAGTGCAGCGTGGAGCGATCTCCCGGAATCATCCGGCGGGGGAGCACCCCCGTAGCGGCACAGGGCCGAGAGACGGCGATGTCCCTATCGCAGTCTCCCTTGCGGAAGCGCCCTCATTATCTCGGACAGCCTCGATCGAGCCTCGGCTCTCGTTTGGTTGTGCGGGATCGGGGCGTCCGGCGATTGCCGGAGGAGGTCGAGTCAATGACAAGTAGTTGTACCCACACCCCGGAGGTGCGCCCGATCTAGTCTCGTTCCTCTGCGCCGCGTCATTGGTGACGCTTGGCGTGTCGAACGAGCGCCTGGATAGCGACCAGGCAGACCGTTGCCCCAGGCCCTAAGCCGAGGCGGTAAACGGCAGGTTTTCTCGGGTTTGCCGCGCGTCGATCGTGCGGCGGCCGCGAAGGCCTCTCGGAACCTTCCGGGGTTTCAGGGATCGCTACGGCGAGGCCGGGTCTCCACCAGGGGACCCGGCCCGTTTTCATTTTTGGGGGGAGACCGGGACCGGACCGAGACCGAGACCGAGACCGCGCGCCCAATAGCCACGTGCTGTTGCTTCGGACCTGAACCGAATACGCCCCGCCCGAACCTGCGGGGAGCCTCCGCTCCGCTGTTGCCCGAATCAGGCCCCTGGTCTACGACGCTGCTGCCGCAGATCCGCGGCGGGAGGCCCCTTCCGTTTCATGACGCTGCTCTCGCTCGTTTCCGAATCCTTCGCGAGCTTCTGGTCCGCCCCCAGCAGTTTCTGGAGCAACCCGCTCTTCGAAAAAGAAAAGTGGGAGGTATTCACCAAGGTGCTGCGGATCGGCCTGGCGATGACCGGGGCGCTGCTCTTGATTTACGAGATCCGCGCGCGGCGCATGGCGGTTCGGATCCCGGAGCGCACGCGGCGACGCTTCGCGTGGTTCCTGACGATCCTCGCGTTCTTTACGTTCTTCGACTTCTTCAACCCCAACGTCCGGTACTCCGAGTACTACCACCGGCACGAATTTTACCATTACTACCTGGGCTCGAAGTACTTCAAAGAGGTCGGCTACACGCGCCTCTACGAGTGCACGCTGGTCGCCGAGGTCGAAAATGGGCGCCGCGATCAGGTCAAAGACAGAGAGTTCCGCGATCTCTCGGTGAACCTGATCAAGCCGATCTCGCAGACGTACATTCTGACGGATCCGGATCAGTGCAAGAAGCACTTCACGAAGGAGCGCTGGGAAACCTTCCGGAAAGAGATCGATTGGTTCTACCGATCCGCCGCGGGTAGCTACTGGGAGGGCATGCAGAAGGACCACGGCTACAACCCGCCGCCGGTCTGGACGATGACCGGCAAATTCTTCGGTAGCTTCGGGCAAGCCGACGACGGCTTCTTCAAGATCCTCGCCAGCATCGACGTGGTGCTGCACGCCGGGATCATTCTGTTGTTCTATTGGGCGTTCGGCTGGAGAACCATGGCCGTGGCGGCCGTGTTCTGGGGTGCGAACGCGCCGGCAGACTTCTACTGGACGGGCGGCGCGTTCCTCAGACAGGACTGGCTATTTCTGCTGGTCGCCGCGCTGTGTTGCGCGCGGCGGCGCTATTTCTTGCTGGCCGGCTTCGCGCTCACCTGGTCTGCGTTGCTGCGGATCTTCCCCGGCATCTTCGTGGCCGGCTGGGCGATCATCATCGGCATTTACCTGATCCAGAGCCTGCGCTTCGGGCCGCGCAAGATCGCCGGCGACAAGGCCACGGGCCTGCTGCGCTACCTGCACCCCGATCACCGGCGCTTGATCATGGGCTGCGTGCTCGCGCTCGGCGTGTTGGTGCCCGCGAGCATGGCCGTCTGCGGCACGGACTCGTACAAGCAGTTCTACAATCACACGCTGAAGACCCACCAGAACACCCCGCTCACGAACCACATGGGGCTCGAGAGCATGATGGTGCACAACTGGGACGGCCGCATGCGCTTCGGCCGGGACGACAACCTCGACGATCCATTCATGGATTGGAAGAAGGGTCGCCTCGAGCGCTTCCACAACCTGCGCCCGCTGTTCATCGCGATCGTGCTCACCATCTTCGGCTGGACGGTGTGGGCTTTGCGACGCACCAAGCTGCTGTGGGTGGGGACGGCGCTCAGCCTGCCCCTGGTGATGAGCCTGACCAACCTCACCTGTTATTACTATTCGATGTTCATCGTGGCGGCGGCGCTGGCATCGGTCAGACCCATGCTCGGCGCGCCGATCTTGATGGCGAGCGGCATCGGCAAGCTGCTCCAGTACGCCCCGTGGGGCTTCTACTGGGTGGACGATCGCTGGGTCGCCGAGAGCTGGCTGTATTTCACGCTGTGCCTGATCCTGCTCTACGGCTACTCGCGGCCGTTCAGCATGGCGCGGCTCAAAGCCTGGTGGGACGGCAAGCGCGAGCCGCGCTCGTCGCCCCCCAGCTTGTCGGCGAAGCCCACGCCCGCCGAATAGCGCGCGGCGCGAGGCCGCGGGCGCTCAGAGTCCGATCCGGGATCGGAACTCGGGGCGTCCGCGTACCCCGGCGGGCATGCGGTAGAGGGTGCCGTCCTGGCCGGGGCCGTCCCAGCCCGCGCCTGCGGTCGTGACGTACAGCGTGTCGCGCTCCGGGCCGCCGAAGGCGACCGAGGACACGCGCTTCACCGGAAACTCGATGCGCTCGAGCATTCGGCCGTCCGGGGAGATCCGCAGCACCGCGCCGCCGTCCCAGCGCGCGCTCCAGAGGTCGTCCCGCTCGTCCACCGCGAGCCCGTCCGGCAGACCTTCCGAGGGGTGCGCTTCGTAAACGAGGCGGCGATTCTCGAGCTCGCCGCGACCGCGGTCGTAGTCGAAGACGTAGATGCGGCGCGTGGTGCTGCACGTCCAGTAGAACCGCGACTGATCGGTGGAGAAGCCCATGCCGTTGGCGCAGCCCGTGTCCTTGAACAGGCAGCGGATCGAGCCGTCGAGATCCACGCGATACAGGCCGCCGCTCTGGTCGGTCTGGCCAATCGTACCGGCGAACACCCGCCCTTCCGGATCGGCGATCACGTCGTTGAAGCGCTTCATGTCCGGATCGATGTTCGCGCGGAGCTCGCGTCGCTTGCCGCTCTCGGGGTCGAGCACGCTGATCCGGTTCGCCTCGAACAAGAGCAAGCTGCCGTCCGCCTGGAAGGTGAACCCGCCGAGCGCGTCTCCCTCGTAGAAGCACTCGTGCTCGAGCGTGTCGTGACGCGCCCGGAACAGGCGACCGGTGTCGATGTCTTCCCAGTAGACGCGGCCGTCTCGCTCGTTCCAGAGCGGGTTCTCGCCGACCTGACACTCGTAGTTCGCGACGGGCGTGATCGGGCGCTGGCCGGTCATTCGCAGCTCATTTGCAGCTCAGAAGGCACGGCGCACGCTGTCCACGGCGCCCAGCACGCCGTCCGGAAAAGGCCGAAGCGCGACGTCGAGGTGATCGTTCTCGGACTCGACCGCGCCCACGGTGACGAACGGCACGATCAGCGAAACCAGCTTGCGGAGCCGCCTGTCGGAGCCGAGCTTCGGGTGGCGGAACAGGTCGAGGGTGATTCGATCGTCGCGCGCGTCGACCAACATCGCGGGGCGCTTGGGCATGAAAGCCAGCAGGTTTCCCGGCTTGCTGAGGTCGAGCGCGCCGGACTTGAGCAGCGCGGCGAGCGGGCTCTCGACGTGATCGGCCGTGACCTTGAGGCTCAGGTTCTTGAGGCGCACGACCAGCCGCAGCTCGTCGCCGGTGAGGCGCACGTCCTC
>JALYWZ010000780.1 GCA_030852505.1 Myxococcota bacterium
GTGCGTCGCCGCGGCGCAGGACGGCTCGCGAGGTCGGCGCCAAAAGGCCGGCGATCCCTTCGATGTCGTAGGCCTCGCGCAGCGCACGCGTCACGAGCGTGGCGCCCGGCTGCCGCGAACGCGGGCTCTGTTCACCGCTCGTCACGCCCTCGAAGAACGCGAGCGTCCCGGTGCGCAGCGTGAAAAGCTCCTGAAAACGCGCCTCGAGCTGCGCGATGAGCTCCCGCTCCAGCACGCTCGGCGCGAGCGCGCCCATGCTCACCAGGATTTCGCCAAGGTGCATGGCGCCGCGCGCCCGGAGCTCGACCGCTTGCGTGAGCGCGGCAGGCTCGACCAAGCCGTCGGCGGCCAGCCGCATGCCGATGAGCTCGTCGCGCGCGGTGCTGCTGACGAAGCTCGGCTGCCCATCGACCAGAAACACGCGCCGCTCGCGCTCTCCCGCGCGCGCGCACAAAAGCCCGGTAGCGCCGCTGGTCACCAGCGAATAGACCCGGGTCGGCAGAGTGCGCGCCTCGATCGGCGCCGTCCACTTGGCCTTGGCGAGCTCGGGCTCGCCGAAGCGGAAGGCCATGCGCTGGAGCAGCTCGGCCGCGCCCGGCAACTCGCCCGCCCGCCGGACGCCGCCGCGCGTCGCGGCATATTCCATGTGCTCCCGCACCCGCCCTGTCGCCGCTTGCTCCAGCAACGCCGGGCCAATCGGCGGCCGCTCCGGCTCGGGGCGCACGGTGGGACGGAGCGAGAGCTTGTTGGCCGACGCCAGCGGCGAGGTCGGGTGCTCGTCCGCGCGCGGCATGGTGGTGCGCATCGAGCGCACGCCGCTCACCGACGGCATGATGCCGAGCGTGAGCAGCCACACGCCGAGCTCGCCGTCGTCGAGCACGTGGTCGTTCTTGGCCGCGAAGGCCTCGAGCGCTTGGGCGAACTCCGCCGCCGTCTGGAAGCGATCCCAGGGCTGGCGCTTGAGCGCGCGGCGCGTGATGGCAAGCAGCTCCGGCGGTATGTTCGCGCTCTGGCGCTCGAGCGTGCTGAGGTCCGCTTCGTGGATCCGCGTCAGCACCTCGAGCTCGTCACGCCCCGAAAACAGCGGACACGCGGTCAGCATCTCCGCGAGCAGGATCCCCACGGCGAACACGTCGCTTCGAGGATCGACCTCGGCGCCGATCACCTGCTCGGGGGACATGTAACCGAGCTTGCCCTTCAGCTCCCCGGGATCCGTGCGCCGGTCGAGCGTCACGCCCCGCACGATTCCGAAGTCGGCGAGCTTCACTTCCCCCATGCGGCTGATCAGCACGTTGCCGGGCGACACGTCGCGGTGCACAAGGCCGAGTGGCCGGCCATGCTCGTCCGCCGCTTGATGTGCGTGAGAAAGCCCACGCAGCACATCCCGAGCGATCAACACCGCGAGAGCGATCGGGAAGCTCGAACGCTTGCCGGCGACGTGGCGGAGCAGGCGGGCGAGCGAGACGCCGTCCACGTACTCCATGGCCATGAACAGCTCGCCCTGGCTCTCGCCAAAGTCCACGACCTCGACGATGTTCGGGTGCTGTAGCCCGGCGCAGATCCGCGCTTCGTCGATGAACATCGACACGAACCGCTGATCTTTGGCGAGGTCGGGCAAGATCCGCTTGATCGCGAAGCGCTTGGCAAACCCGTGCGGCCCTGCTCGCCTCCCCACGAACACCTCGGCCATCCCGCCCAGACCTAGGCGCTCCCCGAGCACGTACGGCCCGAGCCGGAGCGCAGCGGAAGCGGGCTCCACCATAGTAGCGAAGTCTAGACTACACGCTTTTCGGGAGCCACGCTTTCGACTAGCACTAGCGCCAGAAAACACTGCTTTGACTTCCACCCACATGGCAGCCCTTCGGGTGAGCTCCCCTACACCGTGTCTCATCGATTTTTCAGGCCGATTTTCCGGCAACGGCTCAGCCGAGCGCGCGCTGGGGAGTGACGTGTGAGCGACGGGACCACACCTTCCCACGGAGCCCACGCGTCCCACGCAGGGCTCGTAGACTCGGTTGGCGAGCGGACGTCCGCCATCGACCGCAGGCCGCCCGATCGCCAGGTGGTCGCGGTCACGGGGGCGTCGTCGTTCCTCGGCTCCAACCTGATCGGCATGCTGGAGGAAGACGAGCGGATCCGGCGCATCGTTTGCCTCGACGTCAAGGCGCCGGCCACCGCGCGGCAGCGCTCGCGCCTGTACGAGCTCGACCTCACCCAGCCGCACGCCGAAGAAAAACTATCGGAGACGCTCGCGGCCGAGGGCGTGGACACGGTGGCGCACCTCGGATTCCTCGCGTCGCCCGCTCACGCGACGCAGTGGGCGCACGAGCTCGAGAGCGTCGGGACGCTCCACTTGCTGAACGCTTGCCGGCGGACGCGCGTGCGCAAGGTCGTGATGTGGAGCCAGACGTTCCTCTACGGCGCGCACCCGACGAACCCGAACTTCCTCTCCGAACGCCACCCGTTGCGCGCGCCGCGGCATGAGCCGTTCTTCGCCGACAAGCTCGACGCGGAGGAAGAGGTGCTGCGCTTCGGCAAGCCCGGCCAGGGCCGGATCGCCACGGTGCTGCGCATGGCGCCGATCCTGGGTCCGAACTTCGAGAGTTACCTGACTCGGTACCTGGGGAGGCGCCTGGTACCCACGGTCATGGGCTTCGATCCGCTGTGGCAGTTTCTGCACGAAGCCGACGCGGTCGCCGCGCTCCGGCTCGCGATCGTGCGCGACGCGCCGGGGATCTTGAACATCGTGGGGGACGGCGTGCTGCCGCTGCACACGGTGATCCGCCTGGTCGGTCGCAGCGCACTGCCGCTGCCGCGTTCTATCGCGCGCGGCGTGGCCGGCGCGCTGTGGATCGCGCAGCTCGGTGAAATGCCCGCCTCGCTCTGCGACTACCTACAGTACCTGTGCGTGGCCGACGGCCGCGCGGCGCACGCCCGTCTCGGTTTCTCCCCGCTCTATACCAGTCGGGAAGCGGTGATCGAGTTCGGCAGCGCGCAGCGCCTGCGCGACGTGCGCTTGCTCTCGGAGACCGCCGCATGAGCCGACCGAAGCGACGCAACACCAAGGCCGAGCCGCAGCGCGCCCCCTCGCGCCGCAAGAAGGCGCCCGCCAAGCGCGCTCGTGCGGCGAGCAAGCCCGAGC
>JALYWZ010000781.1 GCA_030852505.1 Myxococcota bacterium
TCCGCGGACAGGCCGGCCGCGGCGAGTCGGGCAGCCGCGAGCTTTTCGGCCTGGGCTTGAGCCGGGCCGAGCGAGGCGTCGACCGCCGCGATCAGGCGCCGGGCCTCTGCGCGGTAACGCTCGGAAAACTCTCGATAATCTTGCTCGCTGATCTTGCCGACGCTGCGCTCGAACTCGAGGTCCTTGAGCGCGCGCAGGACCGCGCGCTTCTGCTCTTCCTCGGTGCTCGGCGCGCCCATGCCGAGCGCTTCGTCGAGCGTGAGCGGCGTGTCTCCCGAGAGCCCCGCGACGCTCGACCAGAGCAACGCGATCACGAGTACCAGCGCGCCAGCGGCCAGCACCAGCACGGCGAGCTCGATCCCGACCCAGGTGCCGGCGGCGAGCGTGGCGACGAGCGTGGTGCCGGCGAGCGCTGCGGCGAAGGCGCGCGCCTGCGCTTGATTGAAGCGGACGATCATGACTTCTTTCGCGTGAGGAGACGCGAAACTCCGAACCCGAGCACGAGGCCCGCGACGGGCGCAACCCAGGCTCCCGAGTGCAAGAGCCGCGGTAAGGGCGACCTGGCGATCATCGCCAGCGGTGCGCTGCGCGGCCGTGGCTCCGCGGAGGCGAGCGACGGGCTCATCGCCAGATAAATCGAGAACATTATGCCCGTGGCCGCGACCGCTCCGGCCTTGGAAAAGGCCCAAAAACGCGAGCCTCCGAGCGCCACTTCGGGCCAGAGCGAGACGCCCGTGCCGGCCATCAAGATCAAGAGGCCGACCCAGATCCACGACACCATCGGGTTCACGTGGAGCTTGAAGGTGGCGCGCTTGCTCTCGGGGTTCACGGTGCCGAGCACGGCGTACAGGTCCTCGCGCAGCGAGCGGCGCATGCTGACCTCGGTGGTCGGCGACTCGGGGCTCTTGTTGAAGATGAACTTGGCCGGCTCGAGCCGTCCGAGCGGCTTGCCGTCGCGCATGACGTCGAGCTCCGCGAAGATCATGCGCTTGCCGAGATCGGCTTGCTCTACCGGGCTGCAGCGCGGGTTGCCCGGGCACATCCGCGAGCCGGCGTAGGTGAGCTCGTAAGCGCCGAGCTTCACGCTCTGCCCGGGCATCAACCCGACCTCGCGATCGATGTTCCAGGAGCCGCCCAAAAAGCCCAGAAACATCGCGCAAATGCCGATGTGGACGATATAGCCGCCGTAGCGCCGGCGGTTTTTGTCGAGCAAGCGGAACAGCGCGAGCAACACGCCTTCGGGCTCGCCGCGCTTCACGGCGGAGCTCCGGCGCGCGACCACGCCTCGGTAGAACTCCTGCGCGATCACCGCCAGGTTGAAGACCACGAGCGCGAAGGTGATGACCGGCGCGGCGCTCGAGATCTTTTGCAAGAGCTCGCCGACCACGCCCGGGAACATCGGGTCGCGCGCCACGAGCGGCGGATAACCGAGCGACGGCCCGAACAGCACGTGCACCACGATGCCCCCCACGAACGCGGCGAGCGGGAAGCGCAGTGCCTTCTTCAGCGCGTCATCGCTGGTCTTGCGCCAGCCGAACAAAGGCGCAAGTCCCATCAGAGCGAAGATCACGAGGCCAATCGGGGCCATCCAGCGGTTGAAAAAGGTCGGACCGACCGTGGTGGTCTCGTCCCAGAGCTCGCTCAGCTTCGGGTACATCGTGGCGCACAGGATGAACGTCATCCCGCCGAGCAGCGCCCAGTTGTTGATCACGAACATGGCCTCGCGGCTGGCCACGCTCTCGAGCTCGGCCTTGCCGCGGAGCTGCGGCAGGCGCCACACCAGGAGCCCGGCGCTGACCGCGAACACGAGCCCGATGAACCACAGGAAGTACGTGCCGATGTCGCTCTGCGCGAAAGTGTGGACGCTGGTGATGATGCCGGCGCGCGTCAGGAACGTGCCGAAGATCGTGAGCAGGAACGTCACGCAAATCAGCACCACGTTCCAGACCTTGAGCATGTTGCGGCGCTCCTGGATCATCGTGGAGTGCACGTAGGCGGAGGCCGTGAACCACGGCAAACACGCGGCATTTTCCACCGGGTCCCAGGCCCAGAACCCGCCCCAGCCGAGCTCTTCGTAGGCCCACGCCATTCCGAGCACGTTGCCGATCGACAGGAACAGGAACGCGAACAGCATCCACTTCCGGACCGCGACGATCCACTCGTTGTCGAGCCGTCCCGTGACGAGCGCCGCCACGCAGAACGCGAACGGCACCGAGCAGCCGACGAAGCCGGTGTAGAGCGACGGCGGGTGGATGATCATCCAGTAGTTCTGGAGAACCGGGTTGAGCCCGTCGCCGTCGGGCCGTGCGCCCGCGATGCTGGCTTCGAACGGGTTCGCCGAAAACAGCATCAAAACCGCGAAAAACGCCACGATCACCATCAGCGTCGCGATCACGTAGGGCTGGAGCTGGCGGTACTTGCCCTTGAGCCACATCACGCACGCCGTCACGTACCCGGACAGCAACAACGACCACCACAAGAGCGACCCGTCCTGCCCGCCCCACAGGGACGTGAGCAGGTAGGTGGTCGACATGCTGCGGTCGCTGTAGCGCGTGACGTAGCGGATCCGGAAGTCGTGGGAGACGAAAGCGTACGTGAGCAGCAGGACGGCGAACAGCACCGTCGCGCTGGTCGCGTAGGCTCCCATCCGCGCGGACTGGAGCAGCCGCGGGTGACCGCGCCCGGCAGCGAGCGAAACCGCGAAGGTGTACGCGGCGCAAATCAGGATCGCGTACACGACACCAGTGCCGAACTCGGGCAAAGATTCCCACATGGCCCGCGCAGCTTAGCCCCAAGTTTGCGGCAATGCCGCTCCAGGGACTGCACGCGTCTCACCGACGGCCCTGACGGAGAAACCCTGGATGCGGGCAACCCCACCAAGGGAACCTCCAAAACGCGAACTCACAGTCAGAATTCTTACTGTGACATGGGGTGCGGGACCGTCTCCGGCCCGTCGCGGGGCGGGGACCCGTGCCTTGGGCGCCCCCTCGGGCTCGGATCAGCCCTCGAGAGAGACCGTGGTGCCCACGTTCTCGCCGAAGCACACGTTTTTGATGTTGCCGCGAGCCATCTTGAAGACCCGGATCGGCATGCCGTTTTCGCGGCACAGGGTGACGGCCGTCGAGTCCATGACCCCCAGG
>JALYWZ010000179.1 GCA_030852505.1 Myxococcota bacterium
ACCAGATCCCGTTGGCCGCATCGCGACGTTGCTCTGGCGTTTGGGTCTCGTCGAAGCGAGGTCCGCCTTTCGCCGCTGCGTGGATGTGACACGCCTTACCGATACTGCGCGCTTTGTTCTCTTCGGAAGCACGAGGAACCGACCCGGTCGGCCAGGGCGCGTTTGACGGACTCTGGAAATTCATCGCGGCCTCGAGTCCGCGCATTCCTCGCTCTAGCCACGATTCACGAGCTCCGCTGGTTGCTCTTGGCGAATTTCGAGGGTCACTCCGTCCAAGGCCTCTTCCCGATACGGCCTTCCTTCGAGCTTCCTGAAATCAAACAACGGACAGATTACGTGACCAGTCGCGACCCCTGCAAGGTCGTGCTCGAACGAGCCGCGGACACTATTTAACGTCGCGCCGCAAATTCTGTGCGCGATCCCCGCCGGTCGAATTGCCGGTGATCGCATCCTCACACGAGAGGCAGTGGCCGCGGCAGCGAGCACCGAGCTCCTCCGCGCCCCGTCGCCAGGTTCGACCCGCGCGGCTACCACACATCGCCATCCTCTTCACTACCGGTGCGCCGCAGCGCCCGAGCGTGAACCTCGAGCGAATCGAGGGCTCGAAGCGGGCTCCCCTTACGGAGTTTGCGGTCCGGTGATAGCTTTCCCCGCAGTAACCATGAAAGGCCAAGAGGCCGCGTTCGAGCGTTCGGGGGTGTCGGGCATGAACTTGCGCGGCGGAGCGTGGACCCCGGCCAGGTCGGGGCGAACGCTCGAGGTGAAGAGCCCGTACACGGGGCGCGCGCTCGGCAGCGTGCCCGACTCGGACGCAGAGGACGTCGACGACGTCGCGCTGGCGGCGGCCGCGGCCTTTCCTGCGTGGGCCGCGACGCCGCTGAAAGAGCGCGTGCGCCCGCTACAACGCTTCTCGGAGATAGTCACCCGCAACGAAAACGAGCTCTCGATGCTCGTCTCGCGCGAGTCCGGGAAGACCCCGGCCGAGGCGCTCGGCGGGATCCGGCGCGGTCTGGAGGTGGTCGAGTTCGCGATCAGTCTGCCGAACGTCGATCGCGGCGGCGCGCTCGACGTATCGCGCGGCGTGACCTGCGAGTACCGCCGCGAGCCGCTCGGAGTCGTCGCGGGCATCACGCCCTTCAACTTTCCGGCGATGGTTCCGATGTGGATGTTTCCGATCGCGCTCGCCGTAGGCAACGCCTTCATCCTCAAGCCGTCGGAGAAGGTGCCGCTCAGCGCGTGCCGGCTCGGCGAGTGGATGCTCGAGGCCGGGCTGCCGCCGGGCCTGTTCTCGCTGGTGCACGGCGGACGCGGCACAGTCGAAGCGCTGGTCGATCATCCGCACGTGCGCGCGGTCGGCTTCGTGGGCTCGACGGCGGTCGCCCGAGCGGTGCACTCGCGCGCCACCGCGCTCGGCAAGCGCGCGCTGTGCCTCGGTGGCGCAAAAAATCACCTGGTGGTGGCGCCGGACGCGGACGAAGCAATCACCGTGAAGGGCGTGGTCGACTCGTTCACGGGTTGCGCGGGTCAGCGTTGCATGGCGGCGAGCGTGCTGGTCGTCGTGGGCGAGGCCGAGCGCTTCGTGGACAAGATCGTCGAAGCGGCCCAGAAGCTCGAGCTCGGTAAGACGATGGGCGCGCTGATCGACCCCGCCGCGCGGGAGCGGCTGCGCAGTGCGATCGACACCGCCGAGCGCGAGGGCGCGCGCGTCGTGCTCGACGGCCGCACGGCGAAGGCTCCGGCCGGTTGCGGCGGCGGCAACTGGCTCGGGCCGACGGTGCTCGACGGCGTGCTGCCGGACATGAGCTGCGCCAAGGTCGAGCTGTTCGGACCCGTGCTGTCGGTGATCCACGTGAGCACCATCGATCAGGCGCTCGCGCTCGAGCAGAGCAGCGAGTACGGCAACGCGCTCAGCATATTCACGACCAGCGGCGCCGTGGCTCGCTACGTGGCCGAGCGCGCGACCAGCGGCATGGTCGGGGTCAACGTCGGCGTGCCGGTGCCGCGCGATCCGTTCTCGTTCGGCGGCACCAAAGCTTCGAAGTTCGGGCAGGGCGACATGACCGGTCCGAGCGGCGTCGAGCTCTGGAGCAACTTGAAGAAGATCACCACCAAGTGGGCGCTCTCTCCAGACGCGAACTGGATGTCTTGAACTTGGATGTCTCGAGGTAAGCAAGTGAGTACGATTCGTCCCAAGAAGAAGCAGCCCAAGGCCATCGTGCTCACCACCCATGCGCGGGCGCACGGCCCGCAGCCGGTGCCGATCGTCTGGGGCGCAGAAGATCCGATGCAGCGGGGGCCGCTGATCGGCAGCGTGACCAACAAGGGCCACCGCAACGTGATCGGCACGCACGCCGGCTCCTACTCGGTGTACCGCGCCGTGGCCGTCGCGGCCGGCGCGCTCGATCCGCTGCGCCGCCCCGATCTCACCAACACCTCGCCCACCAACCGGATCGGCCCGTTCCCAGGTTGGTTCGACCCGAAGAAGATCGTGGCGCTCGATCCGTTCGGCGCGATCGTGAGCGAAGCGTTCGGCTCCTATTTCGAACAGGGCTACGACATCCGCCCCACGATCGCCGTCACGCGCGCGCAGATCCGCATGGCCGAGCTCGCCGACGCCATCGCCGCCGGCCGCCTCGAGGTAGACGGCAAGATCCTGCGCGAGGGCGGCGCCGTTTACGTCACCAAGGCTGCGGTCGAGCCGGTCTGGTACCTGCCGGGCGTCGCCGACCGCTTCGGCTGTTCCGAGGCGGAGCTCCGGCGCACGCTGTTCGAGCACACCGCCGGCATGTTCCCCGAGCTCGTCACGCGCAACGATCTCGAGGTGTTCCTGCCGCCGATCGGCGGGGCGACGATCTACATGTTCGGTGACACGGACAGCATCCCGGATCCGTCACGGCCGCTCGCCGTGCGCGTCCACGACGAGTGCAACGGCTCCGACGTGTTCGGCTCCGACATCTGCACTTGCCGGCCGTACCTCACCCACGGCATCGAAGAGTGCGTGCGCACCGCGCAGGCCGGCGGCTCCGGCGTGATCGTTTACAGCCGAAAAGAGGGCCGCGCGCTGGGCGAGGTCACCAAGTTCTTGGTCTACAACGCCAGAAAGCGCCAGGTCGGCGGTGACCGCGCCGAGCACTACTTCGCGCGCACCGAGTGCGTGGCAGGCGTGCAGGACATGCGCTTTCAGGAGCTGATGCCCGACTACCTGCACTGGCTCGGCATCACCAAGATCGACCGCTTCGTGTCGATGAGCAACATGAAGCACGACGCCGTGACCCGCGCCGGGATCGAGATCATCGAGCGCGTGCCGATCCCCGACGAGCTGATCCCGGACGACGCGCGCGTCGAGATGGACGCCAAGATGGCCGCCGGCTACTACACCGAAGGCGAGGTGCCCGACGGCAACGAGCTCGCCAAGGCCAAAGGCCGAGCGCTCGATGCCTGAGCCCGCGCACGGTCCGGACGCCGAGCTCGCCTACTTGCAAAGCCCGCGGGCCGTGCGCGAGCGCTGCGAAGCGCTCTACGGCCCGGCTCTCGCCGGCAAGCTCGAGCATTTCGCCGTGGACGAAGCCAAGCTCGAGGGCGTGGTCGAGCGCGTGCTCGAGGTGACGCGCGGGCTCTACCCGGACCTCGAACGCATCCCGTACCACGGTCGTTTTCGCCATTTCGGCGCTGGCGGCGTCGATCGCCTGGCGCGCTTCGACCGGACGCTCTCGGCGCTGTCCCGCGAGGAACAGCTGATGGCGCGCTGCGAGCTCGTGATCACGAGCGTGCTGCTCGATGCCGGGGCGGGCGAGCGCTGGTCCTACCGCGAGCCGAGCGGTGCGCGCTACACGCGCTCGGAAGGCCTCGCCGTCGCGAGCTTCGACTGGTTCGTTGCGGGCGGGCTCGCCTCCGAAAAACTCGCGACCATCACTCCTGCCGAGCTCGCCGCGGCGTTCCAGGTGACGGCGGACAACCCGCTGATCGGTGTCGAGGGCCGCGCTCGGCTGTTGAATGAGCTCGGTCGGGTGGTCTCGGCGACCCCGAGCTACTTCGGCTCGCCGCCACGCCTAGGCAAGCTCGGCCTGTTCCTGCTCGGCCGAGCCGTGAACGGCGAGCTGCCCGCCACCGAGATCCTCTCCGCCGTGTTGCTCGGCCTGGGTGAGATCTGGCCCGGCCGCGAGTGGCTCCAGGGTCGAAACCTGGGCGACGTCTGGACGCACCCCGCCGTCGGCAAGGTGCCCTTCCACAAGCTCTCCCAGTGGCTCAGTTACTCCTTGTGCGAGCCACTCGAGACCGCGGGCCTCACGGTGACTCGGCTCTCGGAGCTCACGGGTCTCGCTGAATACCGAAATGGCGGGCTGTTCCTGGACGGCGGGGTTCTGCTGCCGAAGCACGCGGCCGTGCTCGGCGAGGCGCACGGCGTCGAGAGCAGCGTGGTCGTCGAGTGGCGCGCGCTCACCGTGGCCTTGCTCGACCGCACCGCCGAACGCCTGCGGGCCCGCCTGGGCCTGTCCGCGGAGCAGCTACCCCTGGCGCGGGTCCTCGAGGGCGGAACCTGGCGCGCAGGCCGCGTCCTTGCCAACGAGCGCCGGCCTGGGGGCACACCACCCCTACGGGTTATCAGCGACGGAACGGTCTTTTGAACCGAGAAGAGACATGAAAGCCAACGTGAAGGTGATCGACCACCCGCTGCTCAAGCACAAGCTGACGCTCCTGCGTCAAAAAGAGCGCAGCACCAACTCGTTCCGCACGCTGATCTCGGAAATCAGTCTGTTGCTGGCCTACGAGGTCACCCACGATCTGCCGCTGATTTACGAGGAGATCGAGACGCCGCTCGCGAAGATGCGGGCGCCGTTGCTCGAGGGCAAAAAGATCGTGCTGATCAACATCCTGCGCGCCGGCAGCGGCATGGTCGAAGGCATGTTGCGCATCTTGCCCTCGGCACGCGTCGGTCACATCGGCCTGTACCGCGATCCCGAGACACTCGGCGCCGTCGAGTACTATTTCAAGCTGCCGGGCGAGATGGCCGATCGCGACGTGATCCTGGTAGACCCCATGCTGGCCACGGGCAACAGCGCGATCGCCGCGGTCGAGCGCGTGAAGACGGCCTCGCCCCGTTCGCTGAAGTTCGTGTGCATTCTCGCGGCGCCCGAGGGCCTCGCGAACTTCCACGAGTCGCACCCGGACGTGCCCGTCTATACTGCCGCCATCGACGAACGCCTCGACGAGCACGGATACATCCTTCCCGGCCTCGGCGACGCCGGAGATCGTTTGTTCGGAACGAAATAACCACTCACGGGCTCCCAGTCGCCGGCATCCCCGGCATTGTAAGCTTGCTTGACGCCGGCGATTTCGGGCTGCCGCGCAGTCGTCGCCGGTCCCAATTGCAGCGCCGTAGACCCGGTGGTAGCCATCCGCCATGCAACGTAGGGTGGAGTGTGGAAAAATCGTCGCAGCCGTGCGCCTCGTGCCGCGGCTGGTCGTGCTTGCGGCCCTGGCGCTGGGGGGCGCCTGCTCGGTCGACAGAGCCGACTACTCGTTCGGTGACGGCGGCAACTCTGGCGCCGGAGGTGGAAGCGGCTCGTCCTTCGCAGGCCTTGGCGGGAATGGCGGGAATGGCGGCGTCGGCGGGAATGGCGGCGTCGGCGGCAAGGCCACGTCGGCCGGGACGCCTTCGACGTTCGGCGGCTCGACAGCGGTCTGTACGCTCGGGAGCAGGCGCTGCACGGGGCTCGTGCCCCAAGACTGCGGGGAGTCGGGGCAGTGGGTAGCGAGGCACGCGGGTTGCGCGCGGGCTTGTCTCGACGGCGAGTGTGTCGGATGCGTCGAGGGAGACGTGGTCTGCAAGGACGGCGCCGTCCAGAAGTGCGTGGACGGCAGCTGGACGACGAACGAGGTCTGCGGAAAAGCCTGCGAGGACGGCGTCTGCGTCGACCAGTGTACTGAAACACGATCCCAATGCAGCGGCTCCCGGCGTCAGACCTGCGTGGGTGGGACTTACGTCGACGACACCCAGTGCCAGTTCTTGTGCCAGGACGGGGAGTGTACCGGCGACTGCATGCCGGACACTCGGCGCTGCAATCCTGCGGCAGACGGCGAATCGCAGACGTGCGACGCGGACGGGAGCTGGGGTGAAAGCAAGCCCTGCCCCGCGGACACTTACTGCGTCGCGGGGGACTGCAAGCCCTGCAGCCCGGGAACGGCGCGCTGCTCCGACGCAGGGCCTCAGGTGTGCAGCGACGACGGTGAATGGGTCAACAAGGGAGCGTGTGTCGCTCCCCTACCCGTCTGTCTGAACGGCGAATGTGTTACTTGCACTCCCGGGGAGCAACGCTGCGGCGACGGCGCCGTGGAAGAGTGCCTGATGGACGGCAGCGGCTGGGAAACCGCCGAGGCTTGCAGCGCCGAAAACCCCGTCTGTCTCGAGGCGACGAAGACCTGCGGCCGCTGCACCGAGGGCGACACCCAGTGTTTCAACGGCGAGGTGCAGACCTGCGACGACCAGGGCAAGTGGCAGACCGTCTCGAAGTGCTCGGGGGCGACCCCGCGCTGCGTCGGCTCTGCGTGCGCCGAGTGCGACCCCGCGGCGGGCGAACGCCGCTGCGAGACGACGAGCAGCGCCCAGGACTGCAGCGCAACGGGGAGCTGGGGCAGCCCCACCACGTGCAGCGGAGACAAGCCGCTCTGCCGCGAGGACCTGAACTTCGGCTGCGGCTGCGAAGAGGGCGAAAAGCGCTGCCGCACCGCCACGACTCCGGAGCTCTGCCAGGGCGGCTCGTGGGTCGCGCAGAGCAACTGCTCGGGGGTTCTGAATCACTGCCTCTCGACCACCGGCGAGTGCGTGGATTGCGTGCCGGGCACCACCGAGTGCCAGAGCGGCACCGCCTACGAGTGCAGCGCCGAGGGCGAGTGGCAGAGCCTGGACTCGTGCGCTGGTCCGGGCATCAACTGCGGCGGCTGCGATCTGGGAGAGCCCTGCCAGCAGACGTCCGACTGCGGGTCTGGCTACTGTGTGGGCGGCGCCTGCGCCGTCTGCATGCCGGGGCAGCGTCGTTGTGAAAACAGCGTGCCTCAGCTGTGCTCGCCCGCAGGCGCGTGGACCAACCAGACCGCCTGCTCCGGCACGACCCCGCAATGCCTCCCGAGCACGGGCCTGTGCGTGGAGTGCCTGAGCGGGTCGCGCGCTTGCGGAACTTGCAACGGCGGCACGCAGACGTGCAGCGCCACGAACCAGTGGGGCACCTGCAACAATCAACCCGATCTCCAATCTTCCAACGCGCATTGTGGGTCGTGCAACAACGCTTGCGGAAGCGGCCGCTCCTGTCAGTCGGGCACTTGTGCGTGCAACAGCGGGACGCACCTGTGCGGTTCGACCTGCTACAGCAACACAGACAAGGACAAGTGCGGGTCGAGCTGCCTCGATTGCAGCTCGTTTCACGGGACGAAGGACACTTGCAGCAACAACCAGTGCGCCTGTAGCACGGTGAACCTGGCTTGCGGGTCCAGCGAGCCGACCTGCGGCAGCTGGACCTTCGCTTCGGGCAACAAGGAAGGCTGGCAGCGCGGCACGTACTATCCGCCAGAGGACCAAGCCACTCAGACCGGGGATCCGGGCACGCTACTGAACAACGGCACGTGGGTGCTGATGAGCAAGTTCGACAATCGAAGTGGGGGCGGTTCCGTTGCGGAGTTTGCGGTCGAGCTCTGTCCGAACGCGGCGTTCGTCGACATGTCGAAATACAAGTTCACCTACGACCTCTACCTCAAGACCGGTGCTAGCAACCCGTTCACGGCGGACGAGGGAGTGGCCGATACCTTCCTGGTCGGCGGGTCAACGGTGGCCCTTTCCTGCCAGCCCTTCTTGGTTCCAGACTCCGACAAGTGGCAACCGGACACCTGCGAGACTCTCCCTGCGTCCATGAAGAGCATCGGGATCGTCGTGCGGTTCGGCAGGGCGTGGGCCGGCGACATCTACATCCGGAACCCGAGGTTCGAGCTCAAATGATGGCGTGACGCGCCGGATAGCGCCGGTCATCCTCGCGCTCGGGCTCGGCTCGCTGATTCATGCAGCAAGAGCCCCAGCGCGGGCAGCCGCGTTCCCGGCAAGCCCGTCGAAATCGAGGCGTTTTCTCAGCCAGCGAGCGCTGCGCGCCAGCGCCGTTGCATCTCTTCGGGCGATACGTCTTCGACGTAACCCGTACACGGACGACGTGGCTGTTGCCTCTTGCGGAGCGATTTGCAGCAGAAGGCCAGCTA
>JALYWZ010000180.1 GCA_030852505.1 Myxococcota bacterium
GTACAGCATCGTGCAGAAGCACCAGACGTCCGCACGCTCGTCGACGTCCGGCAGCCCGCGCGCTTGCTCGGGCGACAGGTAGGCGAGGCTACCGATCACGACGCCGTCGTTGGTGATCTCCTCCGGCCGCTTGCTCGAGGGTGCGGGCCGCCACTTGACGATCCCGAAGTCGAGCAGCTTGGGCTGCGTCGAGTCTCCGTTCCGCGCCAAGAACACGTTCGCTGGTTTCAGATCGCGGTGGACGATGCCCTGCGCGTGCGCGGCGATCAGCGCGTCGGCGATCGGCAGCAGGATCCGCGCGGCTTCGGTCGTGGTCAGCGCACCCCGCCGAGTGAGGAGATCGGCCAGATCCTCACCAGAGAGGAGCTCCATCACCAAGAACGGATCGCCGCGGTCCGTTTCGCCGAGATCGAAGACGCGGACGATCGCCGGATGACCGATGCGCGCGGCTGCACGCGCCTCGCGTAGCAAGCGGTTCGCCGGGGCGCGATCCTCGGCTTCGTGCACCAGCTTGATCGCGACGGGCGCGTCGAGCGACAGGTTGCTTGCGCGAAACACGGTCGCCTGGCCACCCTCGCCGAGCTTTTCCTCGAGGCGATACTTGTCCGCGATCAGATCGCCCGGCGCGTATCCTCCGGAAATGACGCTGCTGCCGGGGTCCGTCATGTCGGGCGCGAGGCATCGTAGCACGCGTCGCCGCGAGGCCAGCCGCCGCGTCAAACCCGGTGAAATTCGCGCAATCGCCTCGATTTTCGTCGAATCGTCGGGTTGCTGCCGTTCCGGCGCTGCGCGCTCACGAACGACGGAACCAGCGAGGCAGCCAGCGCATCGGCGCGCCCGTGAACTCCAGACCGTGAAGCACGGTGGCCGCGATGCACTCTCCGCCTGCGTCGATGCAGATCCGGTGCTCTGTCCCGGCTTCCATCTCCTGCCGATCACCCGCCGCATAGACGCGCCCGTCCTGATCGCGATACGACCCTTCGAGCACGAACACCGTCTCGGCTCCGACGTGGCGGTGCAGAGGAAAGCGAGTCCCCGCCGCAAAGCGCACCAACTTGCAGTCGGCGCTGCCGCGTGCCGGCCCCGGTCGAACGTCGATCACCGACACTCCGCGCAGCCCGACCCGCCGCCAGGCCGTGCGCTCGCGAGTGCCGGCGAAGACCGCCTCCACCTCGACGACCGGCAGAGCCCAGAGCTCGGCGACGCGCTCGAAGAAGGGAGCGTGTCGCAGCGACCAATCTTCGACGGCGCGCACCAGCCGCTCGGAACTGCGCACTTCCGGCACGGAGTACAACGAAGGCAGGAGGCTCAGGGCGTCGAGCAGCTTTGGCGCCACCCACGCCGGGGCCGCGCTCGACTCGCCGTCCCCGGCCTCGCGCAAGAACTCCGGGATGTCCAGGTCGAAGCCGAAGCCGTTCATGACGTCACCCCGTTCGAGTCGAAATAGACGCGCAGCTTGATCAGCGCCGCGCGCGTGCGGCTCTTCACTGTGCCGAGCGGCGCACCGATGCGCTCCGCGATCTCGCTCGTGCTCAAGCCCTGGAAATAGCCGAGCAACAGCACCTCGCGCTCTGCGTCCGACATCGTGAGCAGGGCCTGTCTCAGGCGATCGCGATCGGAGCTGCGCGACGGATCCCTGCTCGAGTCCGGAGGCGGGCCGATCGTCTCCAGATGTATGTCGGCGAGCCCGATGTTGCGCTTGCCCGGCGCAGAGCGACGCCGGTCGATGGCGCGGCTGCGGGTGCGCAGCGACAACCACGAGGACACGCTGCCGCGAGCCTCGGAGTAGTCCGCCGCGCGGCGCCAAGCTTCGAGAAATACGTCGTGGAGCAAGTCTTCCGCCTCTCCGGCGTCACCGAGGATCTGGCGCGCCAGCGCGCAGAGCCGCGGCGCGTGGCGTTCGTAAAGGCGAGCCAGCGCCGCGCGGTCGCCACGCGCCATGCGCGCCACGAGCTCGACGTCCGAGCTGGGGTCAGGCGGGGCAACGCCGGTCATCGCCTCTGATCGCGTGATTTGGAGCGCCGTCGATGCCACATCGTCTCCTGGGCGTCGATAGGGGATACGAGCCCCGGCGCCGGACGGATTTCGAAGATCGCGCTCGAGACGCCGATTTCGGCGATCGGCCTATTTTCCTGCGGGGAGAGCCACGGGTAAGCGGACCACGAAGCGGGCACCGCCAGAATACGCGTCGTCGAGCTCGATCGTGCCTCCGGCGGCCTCGACCAGGCCCCGGCAGACCGCGAGCCCGAGGCCCGTGCCGCGCCCCACCTCTTTCGTGGTGACGAACGGCTCGAACAAGCGGTCGCGGATCTCCCGCGAAACACCCGGGCCGTCGTCGCTCACGGTGAGCTCCAGCGTGGCACCGTCGCTGCGCGCGCGCAGAATGATCTTGCCACCCGCGCCGACCGCGTCGGCGGCGTTCAGCACCAGGTTCAATGTCACCTGGACGAGCTGTTCTCGGCCCAGGGTCACGAGCGGCAGGTCCGCTTCGACGTCGACCGAAAGCTCGATGTCCTTGAGCGCCTTTTGCGGCGCGAGCAACGTGGTCGTATCGGCGATCGCGGCGGCCACGTCACCCGGCTGGTTTCGCTCGTCGCTCGCCGCAGAAGTCGGTCGCGCGAACTGCAACAGATCCCTCAAGATGCCGTGGATCCGCTCGGTCTCGCGGCGCATTCGCTCCAGAAAGTCGCGCTGCTCGTGCTCTTCGAGCCCTCCCTGGAGCAGCAACTCCAGCATCCCGATCAGCGCCGCGATCGGGTTGCCGATCTCGTGCGCGAGGCCCGCCGAGAGCCGTCCCACCGAGGCCAGCCGCTCGGAGCTCACCAGGCGGTGCTGCGCTTCCTTGAGATCCCTGGTCGCAGATTCGACCTCGGAGATCTTCCAGCGCAAGAGCTCCTCCTCGCGGATCAGCTTCTCGGTCATGGTGCCGAGGCTCCGGCCGAGCTGCTCGAGCTCCGGCACCGAGGTCTGTGGCAGCGTCCAGCGTCGCGCGCCGCCGGCGACGCGCTCCGCGGACCGCGTCAATTGGTCCAACGGCCGCACGATCAGCCGCGTGAGCGCGAAGTACGAGAGCACCAACAGCGCCAGCGCGACCAGCAACGTGTACAGCCCGAGAAGCCGGAACAGCGGCGTGGCCAGCATCGAGCGCTCGTTGTTCGGCAACACCAACACCACGCTGCCCCGCCGCGACCGAGCCGAGACCCGCAACGCCCGCGGCGAGTCGCCTTCGAGCAGCGCCTGCTCTCCGCGCTCGGCGAGCACCCGGCCGTCGGCAGCGTAGACGGCCAGCGCCAGGCACTCCACCGCCCGGCATTCCTTGTCGAGCGCGCGCTCGAGGACGATCCCCGGCTCCAGCAGCCTCGCCGCGAGCACGCGCGCGAGCAGCTCCGCGTCTGTCGAGCGCACCTGCCGGAACGCGAGCGAGGTGTACGTCGCGACCGCGAAGTACAGCGGAACGAACGAGACCACCAGCAAGGCCCCGAGCAGGACCAAGATCCGGAGCCGAAGCCCAGCGCGCACCGGCCGAGGTTAGTCAGCCGAGCGCGCGCTGGCGAGCGAGAACGCGGTCAGCGACGGCGCAATACGACCCGGGTGCCGGTGATCCCGTTCTTGAACGTCCGGAAGCCGTGCACGCACATCCACAGGTACGACCAGATCCAGCGGTACTGGCGCTCCCCGAAGTTCTCGACGATGTAGCGCTGCTGCGCCTCGACGTTGCGCGCCCAGGCCACGCAGGTCTTGTCGTAAGACAGGCGGTCGTCGTAGGTCGCGACGACGTCCATCGTGCCGCTGCGCGCCGCGGCCGAGATCAACCGCGGCAAGAACACCGCCTCGGCGCCGGGGTACACGTACTTCTGAATCAGCGAACGGAACGGCGAGCCGTACGCGGTGCCCACGAAGTCGCAATACACGTGGCCGCCGCTCTTCAAGAGCCGCGCATAGTTCGCCATCAGGCCGTCGTAATCGGTCAGGTGCTCGGTGACGCCCATGTTGGTGATGCCGTCGAAGGGCTCGTCGCTTCTGTAGTGGTAGAAGTCGCCCTTCACGAGCTCCGCCTGCTCGAGCCCTTCGCGGGAGCGCTTCGCGAGGCACGCCTCGTAGCTCTGATCGTTGAGCGTGATGCTGGTGGTGCGGAGACCATGCGTGCCGGCGTACGTCATCCAGCCGCCCCAGCCCTCCCCCACGTTCAGCACGCGGTCGCCCGGCCTGAGCCGGCAGGCGTCGATCGCGAATTGCAGCTTGCGCTCGCAAGCCGCAGGCCACGCTTCCCAGCCCTCGTGCTCCTCGAACAAGTAGTGGGAGTAGATCGGGTAGCGGTTGCTGAGAAAGCACAACCAGAACGCCGGATCCACCGAGTAGTGCGTGCTGAGCTTCTCCCGCCGCGACTGGGTGTTCTGTTGCCAGAAGTGGCGAGACGAGCTGAGCGACGCCATCACCCAGCGGTAGTCGCTCGACTGCTCGTCGAACACCCGCAGCGCGTCGAGCAACGCTTCGCTCGGTTCGCGCTCACCCGGGTCGAAGTCGAACTGGCCGTCGAGATAAGCCTCGAACAGCCCCGCCTGGTCACGCACCAAGAGCGCCGTGACCGCGCTCCAGTCGTGGAAGCGGAGTGTGGCGACGCTGCGAGTCGGACTCGCGACGCGCGTGCCTTCCGGCAACACCACATCCAGACCCTCGAATCCCCACATCGATTGAGATGCCTCGATCAGAGACGTCCTCACATCGACTCGCCCCGCAGCGCCTTTTCCTGCACTGACCAGCGCTTCTGCCGCAGATTTCATCAACCGAATCACGCCTACCTCCCTGAGTTCGAACGACGCCGTCCACCACACCGCCGACCCACGTGCGACGGTGCCGGGATCATCGGATAATCCACGAGTATCCCCCGGGTTTACGAATCTGCCAAGAACCGCAGTCCGCAAAATCGAGAATGGGTATCTCGATCGCTCGGATAGGTTGGCGCTCAGGTAGGTTGGCTGATTACAGCCGCTCGCTGAGTCGCTCTCCGATCAATCAGCGGGAGTGGTTCTGGCGCAGCTCTTCCAGCAACGCGCGGGCAGCGCGCAGATCGGCTGTCTCGAAACCTTCCGTGAACCTCGCGTACACGGCCTCGAGCTCGGCAAGCGCCTCGGCGCCGCGCCCCATCGAGCGCCAGAGCCGGGTGCGGCTGAGCCAGGACCTGAGCTCCCACGATTTCGCGTTCTGTTTGCGTGCGAGCTCGATCGCGCGGGCGAACAGGCGCTCGGCGGCGGCGACGCCGTCTGCGCCGCGGCCCTGCCGGAGCGTCAGCTCACCCTTGAGCCGCCACAGCTCCGCCTCGAAGAAGTGCTCGTCGTTCTTCTCGATCACGGGCACGGACTCGTCGAGCAGCGCCGCTGCGTCGTCGAGGCGCCCGGAGTCGATGCACATCTCCGCCAGCGTGACGGGGAAGAACGTGAACCCGACGCGCGCGCCCGTGTTTTTCCAACCGTCGAGCCCCTCGCGCATCAGCGGGATGCCGCGCGCGAAGTCGCCGAGGCCCGCGATGCCCCAGCCCTGCTGCATGCGTGCCCAGGCGCTCCACAAGGCGAAGCGGTTTTCGGTGGTGATCACCAGGGCCTCTTCGGCGAGATCTCGGGCAATCTCGTGATCGCCGCGGTGATTGCGCATCAACGCCGCGAAGCACAGCGCGTAGGCCATGGTCAGCGGGTGCTCGAGCCGCTCGGCGAGCTCGAGCACGTCGTCCACGCAGGCGACGGAGCGATCCGCGAAGCCCAGCATCCACTGCGTCCAGGCCTGGTAGACCCCGTGCGCGACGCCCGCGTCGTGGCCGGTGCGGAGCGCGAGCTCGCCGTGTTCCTCCATCCGGTAAATCGACATGCCGGCGCGCGTGTGCGCGTCGCAGGGTTCGAAATCCCCCTGCAAGAACGCGCTCGAAGCCACGCAGCGGTGCGCGAGCAAGAGGTACGACGAGTCCGCGGCCTCCTCCGCGATCTCGAGCAGCTGCTCCCCGAGGGCGCGCGAGGTCGCGAGCATGCCGCGCACGTAATAAAACTGCCAGAGGCCCTGCATCGCCGGAAACAGCTCGCCCTGACCGCCGGCGGAGCGCGCGAGCTCGCGGGCCCGGCCGTAATTCTGCTCGACCTCCGGCGCCGCGTAGCCGTGAACGGACATCAACGGCGAGCCCACGGCGAGCAGCAGCGAGAGCTCCTTCTTGTCGCGCTCCACGCCCTCGGGCAACGTGCGCAGCGTCTCGCGAGCGCGGGCGTAGTGGTCGATGGCCTCGACCAGCGCTGAACGCTGGATCGCGCGTTGTCCCGCGCGTTGCCAGAACTCGATCGCCTCGCCGGCGTTCCCGGCTTCGGCGTGGTGGTAAGCGAGGAGCTCGGGCTCGAGCTCGGCGACCTCCGGAAAGGACTCGCCGAGGACCTGCGCCGTCCGCCGGTGGTAGCGCTGCCGCTCGCTCTTCACCAGCGACTGGTACGCGGCCTGCTGGATCAGCGCGTGCTTGAACATGTACTTCGCTTCCGGCGGCTTGCCCTGGTGATGCAAGAGGCCGGCGTTCACCAGCAACTCGAGCCCTTGCTGCAGGCTCATCTCGTCGAAGGCGGCCACGTTGCGCACGAGCTGGTAGCTGAAATCCCGGCCGAGCACGGCGCAGAGCTGCGCCACGTCCTTGCCGACGCCGCGCAGTCGATCCAGGCGGGCCAGGAGCAGCTCGTGCAAGGTGCCGGGGATGGCCAGGCGCGAACCGGTCCAGCCGTCGTCCGAAGACTCGAGCACCATACGCGTGAGCTCTTCGACGAACAGCGGCACGCCGTCGGTGGTCGCTACCAGCTGGCGAATCGTGTCGGCGGGCAACTCGCGGCCCTTGGCCACGCGCGTGATCATCGACGCGGTGAAGGCCGACGACAGGCGATCGAGCTTCAGGTGGTGCAGGTGGCGCCGCGCCGACCAGGGCGCGCGGAACTCGGGGCGGCAGGTCAGCACCACGAGCAGCCGCGAAGCGGGCACCAGATCGACGAGCGCGTTCAAGAGCTCGATGGTCGAGTGATCGACCCAGTGCATGTCCTCGATGATGAACAGCGTGGGCCGCGAAAGCGCCATGCGCAGCAGCATCGACACCAGCCCCTCGAGCGTCCGCACCTTGATTTGCTCGGGTGAGGCGTCGAGCGGCGTGTAGCGCTCGTCGAGCGGGATCGACAGGAACGGCGCGAACAGCGGCACGGCTTCGGCCAGCGTAAAGCCCTGATCGCGCAGGTTTTCTTCGGCCTTCGAAAGCTTCTCCTCCGGGCTGTCCTCGCGCCGGATGCCCATCGAGCGGAGCACCAGCTCGATCACCGGGTGGAGCGCGCTGTTCTTGTACTGCGGGCGGCACTGGCAGGTGAGGCGCGTGTTCTGCTCCTCGATCACGCGCTCCTTCAGCTGTTGCAATAGACGGCTCTTGCCGATGCCGGGATCCCCGGTGACCACCAAAAGCTGGCCGCGTCCGTCCTTGGCTTCCTCCCAGAGCTGACAGAGCACGCGGAACTCCGCGTCGCGGCCGACGAACGGCGTGGTGCGACCAGCGAAGGCTTGCTCGAAGCGGCTCGTCGATTCGAGCTCGCGCTTCACCTCGTACACCGCGCGATCCTCGCGGCCCGCCCAGCGTTCGTTCTCGTTCAGGCGCTCGGTCGAGAACAGCCCGCTCGTGAGCTCGTAGCTTTCGTGGCTCATCACCACGGTGTTGGGCGGCGCTTGCTCGCAAAGGCGCGAGGCGAGGTTCGGCACGTTGCCCTGCATCGCGGGCACGCCGGAACCGGTCGAGGGCAGTGTGGGCAGCCCCACGACGCCGCTGTGCACGCCAATCCGGAAACCCAGCGTGCCGCCCGCATCGCGCATGGAATCCGCTATCGCGAGCGCCGCGCGGACGGCGCGCTGCGCGTCGGTCTCGGTCACGGCGGGGTAGCCGAAGCAGCAGAAGAAGCGGCCGCCTATTGGCAGCCCGATCGAGCCGTCGTGGCGTTTCACGACCTCGGCGCAGATTTGGTAGAAGCGCTGGTCCTCGTCGATGATGTCGTCGAGCTCGAGCGCGCCTTGTCCGTCGAGCGCGCACGACAGCAGCGTCATCGGCCGGCGTTCGACCTGCGGTGCGCCGCCGCTCACGATGTCGGAGTCCGCGGCGACGCCAGCCAGGATCCGCTCGAGCTCGCGCAGCGCCTCGAAGAACTCGTGCGCCGTCTGATAGCGACCCTCCGGATCCTCGTTG
>JALYWZ010000181.1 GCA_030852505.1 Myxococcota bacterium
GGGCTCTGGTGCGGGCGCTGCCGGCGGCGCGGGTTCGCGTTCGGGCGGCGTATCGACGAGCAGCGCTACGACGAGCGCGAGCGAGTCGTCGAGCGCGGAGCAATGACGCGCCTCGGTCGAGAGCTGTCGCTTACCGAGCAGGCCCTCGGCGTCCCATAGCTCGAGGTTCGCCAGCCAGGCGCCGTCGCTGCGCTCGAAGCTCAGGCGCACGGAGAAGCGAGCTTCGCTGCCGAACACCTTGCGCCGCAGTCTGCGCTCCACGCTGCGCTCGAGCGCGCGCTCGGAAATGCACGAGCGCGTGGCCTCGTCGCGGACGATCTCGAGCCGCGCTTCGCTGGTAGCTACCTGGGCGGCGGCCGTGCCCGTCCACGACGCCGTGCACGTGAGTGCGAGGGCGGCAGCGCTGACGAGTACGTTCCCGGCCTGCATCCCTAGCCCGCGTGTGCAGCCTGCTTGGCGGCGACCTTGGCGTTGAAGCGCGCCGTGTCGATCAGAAAGCGCTCGTGCGTGCCTCGGCAAATCGGATCGACGCCGTCGTGAGCGGACACGCTGAACGACAGCTTGCGACCCTCGACGCGCTCGAGCTTCGCCTGGACCGTCACGGTAAGCCCCGGCGGAGTGGCCGCGGTGTGGTCGAGCCGCACGTCGGTTCCGACCGATTGCTCTCGTGGGATGTCGAGGTACGGAGCGATCAGCTGCATACACGCCCACTCCACGAGCCCGACCAGAAACCCCGTAGCAAGCACCTCGGGCATCGTCCGAAACTCAGGCGCTTCTGGATACAGGTGCGGAACCGTCTTGGTCTCCGGGATCCGAAATGAGAAGGTGTGCACGATGCCAGCCACCAGGGGCGCGTCCGCTTTGGGCATGGGTCCTCCGAGCTCTGGCACCCAGCTTGCAACGAAATCGGGGGCGAGGAACCAACGAATGCGTCATTCGGCACTGTGGATCCCACTCGGGTTGGCCCTGGCTCTCGCTGGATGCGACGACACGGCGCGCGCCGTCAAGAAGGAGGCTGCAGAGGCCGCGGCCTCGACCGAGCGCGCGGCCGACGACGCCAAGCGCGAGTTGAGCGACGCCGGGGCCCGTCTCAAGCGCGAGGCAGAGCACGCGGCGGATCGGGTCAAGGAGGCGGTCGACGACACCGACCGAGCCGTGGCCGACAAGATCCGCGGTGACGAGCCGGACGCGGACGCGAAGGAACCGAAGAAGTAAGCGGCTGGAGATACCCGGGGATGCCCCCGGGCGCCGAAAAGCGTCAGCTTCGATTGCCAACTCGAGTCCGCTCGGAGATTCTGCTTCGGGATGGACGCGGCCTACTTGTTCACCCTGTGCGGACCGCATCCGGTCTGCGTGTGGCTGCACACCGACCAGGATCCACCGGACGACCTCTGGCAGCGCGCCATGGTCGACACGGAGGCGGCGCTGCGCCGCGCAACGGAGCTGGGCGGGGAGGTGAAGGCGCTGGTGGTGACCGACGGCGGCGCCCCGAGGCTGCGGCAGCGCCGGCGCCTGACAGAAATCTACGACTACCGGCCGTACCAGCTCAGCATCGTGACCACCGCGCTGTCGAATCCGGTCAAGCGCGGCATCGCTGCCGCCATGCGCTGGTTCAATCCAGCGCTGTGCATGTACCAGCCAGAGGACATGCCCGCGGCGCTCGAGCACCTCGGACTGACCGCGCACTGGCCCGAGCTCGAGTCGGTGCTCGCCGAGCTCCAGGGCAAGCTGCCGCCCGTGCAGGCGCTCGAGCTGGCGGTGCGCGCGATGGCCTAGGCGCCGCTCACCAATTCAAGAACTGGTCCCAGTACACCACGTCGCCTCCGTGGTTGGCCACGAAGCGCACGACGCCATCGTGCGAGACGACGACGGCGAGCCCGCTCGGATGCGCCGTCACGAAGCGGTAAGCGGCGCGGTGGCGCGTTCCTACCGAGTTCGCGGCTTCCGGAGCACGCCGCTCGCCGTCTACGTCGAGCGCCTGGAACACCGTGTCCGGGTACGGCAGCTCTCCGGAGACCTCCGCCCCGAAACCCATCAAGTCGAAGCGCTTGCTGAGCAGCACGGCCCCGTCGACCGCGGCGAGCCCCGCGATCAGCCGGCTCAGCTCGAAGATCGCTTGCTCGGCGCGCGTGACCTCGGACGTCTCGGTGCCGAGGAACCGCTCGAGGTCGGCCACGCCTTCCGGCGCGTTGCGTTCGAGCTCCCGGATCAGGCGCTCCATCAGCGTTCGGTAGCGCTGCCGCGCGGGGCCCTCCGTCAGACGATACTTCGAGCGCAGTGGCGGCAGCTTCGCGCGCGCGCACTCGATCAGAAATTCGGGTTCTGCGAACAGCAGCATGCCCCCGTTGCCAGCCTGCCGGATCAGAAACACCGCGCGCCGCACCATGTGCTGAGAAATCCAGCGCACCAGCGCGTCGTCGGCGCGCGTCAGGGCGGCGTGCTCGGTCGCGAAGCGCCGGCGCGTTTCGCGGAACAACGCCGAGAGCCAACCCGAGGTGAAGACGTCGGTGGTCGTCGCCTCGATCACCCCCCGTTCGAGGGTGGCTACGAGCTCCGGGCCTGCGTACACGCCGAGCCGGCCCGCGCCGGTCACGTGTACCTCCGGCAGACCGAGCGCCAGGTGGCGGTCGCGCCCTCCCCAGCTCGGCGCCAACCACTCCGCTCCCGAGTGCACGAGACCCCAGATGGACCAAGAGCTGCCCTGTCCGTCCGCCCCGATCAAGCTCGAGTGAAACGGCGTCGCCGGGCTCAATCGTCGCAGGTTGTCCGGCGTGAGCTCCCGCGGGCGCTCGAGGGTGAGTGGCAGAAATTGATCCTCCGAGGCGCGCGAAGTCACGTCGCCCACGCTGCCGAGCACCAGGCGAAACCGCACGGGGCGGCCCTCCTCGTGAGTCAGCGACGCCTGAAAACAGCTCGACAGGACCTCCATCAGTGCCCGGCGCTCGAAGACGCGCGAGGCGCCCTCGGGCCAGTGATCGAGCACGAAGTCAGCAAGCTGCTGAGGGTAGGCGTGCATCGCCCGAAATTAGGACGAAAGCCCTCCGGGGACACGCCTTTTCCATGAACGGCGAGGTGCTGGTCCGGTGCTCCGAAGCGCGCCGTCCGGACCTCGCCGTCCCATCAATCGCAGCGGAACGGCCTCAGTCGCACTCGGTCACGCAGTCGTCGTGGTCGCTCTCGCAGCTGGCCCTGCACCCGTCGTCGTCGCACTTGCCGGTGCACGCGAGCTCCGTATCGTCGCACTTGGTCTCACAGTCATCGGAATCGCGGCCCGTCTGATCGACGTCGGGATCTTCGACGTTCGCGGTACAGCCGATCGCGGGGAGGCCGAGCGCCAGACAAGCCAGAGTCACACCCAGAAACCGTTGCTTCGACATGATTGCATTGCTCCTTCAGCCAACGTTGGCTGTTCTCACCAATGCATTCAGCAAGGAGAATGCCAGCCTCACAATCCAGCCGAATTCGAGCGAAGGCCGTGCGCGAGCCCCGAGAACCCGCACTGCCGAGTTTCATTTCTGTCGCGCGCTCGTAGGGCTCGCGCGACAACGTGCCACGCACTCCGCAGGGTGGCGGCAATTAACCGCAAATCCAAGCAAAAATCCGCGCACCGGGATCGACCCGATGCGCGGATTCTCTCGCTACGGTGGCGTGCTCAGCCCGCGCTCGTCGAAGCCCACAAGCTCGAGGGCCCTGCAGACTCGGCGCCCGAGGACTCCGCGCTCGTCGCGGACTCGCCGCGCGGCGCGGCGTCCGCGGGTGCCAGCGCAACCGAAAGCACGTCGCTCAGCGTCTCGGCCAGGTGGAACTGGAGCTCGCGCTGCACCTCGGCCGGCACGTCGTCGATGTCCGCTTCGTTCTGCTTGGGTAGCACGATGTGGCGGATGCCGGCGCGGTGTGCCCCGAGCACCTTCTCCTTCACGCCGCCGATCGGCAAGACTCTGCCGCTCAGCGTGATCTCTCCCGTCATGGCCACGTCGCGCCGTACCAGGCGTCCGGTGATCGCCGAAGCCAGCGCGGTCGCCATCGTCACGCCCGCGCTCGGCCCGTCCTTGGGGATGGCCCCGGCGGGCACGTGGATGTGCGCCTCGATCGAGCCCAGGTTCTTCTGCGGGATGCCGAGCTCCCGGGCGTGCGTGGCGGCGTAGGTGAGGGCGGCCCGGGCGCTCTCTTTCATCACGTCGCCGAGCTGACCGGTCAGGATCAGCGAGGCGTCGCCCCAGCCTTCGGCTTCGATCGTCGTCTCCGGGCGGGAGCGCTGGGACAACCTGCGCACCGCCGCTTCGACGAACATGATGTCACCACCCGCAGGGGTGTAATACATGCCAGTCGCGACGCCTGCCTGGTCGGTTTCGCTCGCGTGCTCCGGGTGCACCTTGGGCCGGCCGAGCAGCTTCTTGATCTGCTCGGCGTCGATCGTCGGCTCCACGGGCCGAGCGGAGGCCAGGTTGCGGGCAAGCTTGCGCGTGACCGCACCGACCTTTTGCTCGAGCTGGCGGACGCCGCTCTCCCGCGTGTAGCGGGCGATCAGCGTGCGCAACGCGCCGTCTTCGAACGTGGGCGCCTGCTTTTCCAGGCCGGACTCGGACAGCTGCCGCGGCACGATGTAGCGCTTGGCGATCTCGAGCTTTTCTTGCTCCGTGTAGCCGGCGAAGGTCACGACCTCCATCCGATCGAGCAGTGCGGGCGGGATGGTGTGAGCCACGTTCGCCGTCGCGATGAACAGCACCTCGCTCAGGTCGAAGGGCACGTTCAGGTAGTGATCGGTAAAGTCGTTGTTCTGCGCGGGGTCGAGCACCTCGAGCAAAGCGCTCGCGGGGTCCCCATGGAACGACTGCCCGAGCTTGTCGACCTCGTCGAGCAGGATCACCGGGTTCTTGGTGCCGACTTGGCGGATGCTGTTCAGGATCCGTCCCGGCATCGCGCCGACGTAAGTGCGCCGGTGACCGCGGATGTCGGCTTCGTCGTGGACGCCGCCGAGCGCGATCCTTACGTACTTTCGCCCGAGCGCCCGAGCGATGCTCTTGGCGATGCTGGTCTTGCCGACGCCGGGTGGCCCGACGAAGAGCAAGATCGAGCCCCTGGGCGCCGAGCTCTGGTCCGCATCGCCGTCCTTTTCGCGCTTTGCCCGCAGGGTTCGGACGCTCAGGAACTCGAGCACGCGATCCTTCACGTCACCGAGGCCGAAGTGGTCCTCTTCCAGGACTTTCTCGGCGAACCCGAGGTCCAGCTTTTCCTCGGAGCGGTGGTTCCAGGGCAGCTCCGCCATCCACTCGAGGTGGTTGCGGATCACCTGCGCCTCCATCGACTCGGGGCTCACCCGGGAAAGCCGCGCGAGCTCGCGCTTCACCTCGAGCCGCGCCGGCTCAGGCAGCTCGATCTGCTCGAGCTTTTCGCGGAGCGCCTGGACCTCGTTGTCCTGCTCCTCGTCACCGAGCTCCTTGTGGATCGCCTTCAGCTGCTCGCGCAGGTACATCTCGCGCTGGCGATTGCCGATCTCCTCGGTCACGCTCTCGCGGATCTTCTGCTGCGCGCTGAGCTCCTGGATCTTGCGCTGGAGCTCGACGAGCACGCGGCGCAGGCGCTCTTCCACGCCCAGCGTCTCGAGCAGGCCCTGCTTGTCGGTGGTGGGCAGCTCGAGGTGCGTCGCCACCAGATCCGCGAGCTCACCCGGGCTCCGGACCTCGCCGAGCACCTGCTTCAGCACGTCCTCGGACAGGCCGCGCTGCTTGCCGAACTCGATGGCCCGGTCGCGAACCTCCTTGTAAAGGGCGAGGAACGCCGGATCGTTTTCCGAGACCGGCTTGTGCTCGGAAACGGGCCGGACCACGGCGCGGAGGAAGCCGTTGTCGCTCCGCTGCTCGAGCAGAGTCGCGCGCTCGACCGGGGTGAGCAGGATCTGCAGCCCGCCGAGCCCGCGTTGGACCTCGCCGATCTGCGCGATCACGCCCAGGTCGTAGAGCTTCGACCCCGGCGAGCCGTCGGGGCGCTCGGCCACGGCGAACACGGTGCGATCGCCCTTGAGGGCCTCTTCCACCGCGCGCAGCGACCCGGCCCGACCGACGCCGATCGGAATCGTGGTTCCCGGAAACAGTACCGCGCTGCGCAACGGCAGGAGCGGCAAGACACGACGTTCAGACATGAGGGTGGAGATGCGCACGCCGAAGCCGCCGCACATCTCCCTGAACGGCTAGGTCGGCCTCACCAGATCCGCACGCGCTCCGCGGGCGGCAGGTACATCGGGTCGCCGGGCTCCACGCCGAAGGCCTCGTACCAGGCGTCTACGTTGGGCACCACGCCGTTGACCCGGAACTTCGGCGGGCTGTGCGGATCGGTCTTCAGCGCGCGCAGCGTGTATTCGTCGCGCTGCTTCGACAGCCAGACCTGGGCCCAGGACAGGAAGAACCGCTGTATGCCGCTGTATCCGTCGATCACGGGCGCTGGTTTCCCGCCGAGCGAGCGCTGATAGGCGTGGAGCGCGATCGAAACGCCGCCGAGGTCCCCGATGTTCTCGCCCAGCGTGAGCTCGCCGTTCACGGCCTGGCCCTTGAGCGGTTCGAACTTCGAGTACTGCTCGACGAGCAGCTTGGTGCGGGCCTCGAAGTTCTTGCGGTCTTTCTCGGTCCACCAGTTGCGCTGCACGCCCTTCTCGTCCGACTTCGAGCCCTGGTCGTCGAAGCCGTGTCCGAGCTCGTGGCCGATCACGGCGCCGATCGCGCCGTAGTTCACGGCCGGGTCGGCGTTGGGATCGAAGAACGGCGGCTGCAAGATCGCCGCGGGGAACACCACCTCGTTGTACGCGGGGTTGTAATAGGCGTTGATCGTCTGCGACGTCATCTGCCACTCGTCCTTGTCGGTGGGCTTGCCGAGTCGCGACAGCTCGTCTTCGTACCAGTATTTCGCGACGGCCTTGTAGTTCCGGAGCAGCTCGCCCGGCACGATCTCGATGCTCGAGAAGTCGCGCCACTTCCTGGGCCCGCCGATCTTCGGGTTGAAGGTGGACAGCTTGATCAGCGCCTGCTTCTTGGTCTCGGGCCCCATCCAGTCGAGCGCCTGGAGCCGCTCTGCGAAGGCGGCGCGCAGGTTCGTCACCAGATCCGCCATCTTCTGCGCGGAATCCGGCGGGTAGTGGCGCTCGACGTAGAGCTTGCCGATGGCTTCGCCGAGCGAGTGGATGTCACCCACCAGGTTGAGGGCACGCTTCCAGCGCTCGCGCTGCTCGGGCTGGCCGCTCAGCACGCGACCGCGGAACGCGAAGTTCGCGTTGTCGATCTCGTCGCCGAGCAGCTCGGCGTGCTGCGTGATCAGGTGGTAGGTGAGGTAGTGCTTCCAGGTCGCTATCGGCGTGGCCTGGACCAGCTTCGCGAGCGGCACCAAAGCGTTCGGCGTGTAGACGTTGAGGTCCGGGATCCGCGTGAGCTCCAGCCCCCCAGCCTGGAAGTGCTGGCGCCAAGGGTAGCCCGGAAAGCGCTTTTCGAAGGCTTCGACTCCGACGATGTTGTTGGTCTTGTCTACGTCGCGTAGCTCGGCCGGAGTCCAGTGGACCTTGGCGATCTTGGTCTCGAGCGCGACGATCGCTTCGGCGGCTTGCTGGGCGGCGTCCTTGCCGAGGCCCGTGAAGCCCAACATCGTGGCGATGTGCTCGCGGTAAGCGGCGAGCACCGTCTTGAACGTCTCTTCGAAGTAGTACGAGCGATCGGGCAGACCCAGGCCGGAGTGCATCAGGTTGAGCTGCGTCTTGTCCGAGTCGCGCCGATCCGGCTCGACCCAGCTCACGAACGGAGCGTTCGTCTGCATCAGCCGCGATCGCCCGAACGCGTCCACCAGATCCTTCTGGGTCTTGATCGCACCGATGTAGTCGAGATCCGGCTTCAGCGCGGCGATGCCCCGCGCCCGGAGCGCTGCTTCGTCCATGAAGCTCCGGTAGTAATCGGCGATTTGCTGCGCGGGCGAGCCGGCCGCGGCGGGCTTGCTCGAGATCTCTTCGAGGATCGCTTTCACCTGATCCTCCGCACGGTACGAGAGCGCGATGAACGCGCCGTAGCGCTTCTCGTCCGGCTTGAGCTGGTACGTATCGAGCCAGTGGCCGTTCACGTAACGGTAGAAATCGTTGCCGGGTTTGGCGGAGGTGTCCCGATTCGAAAGCTCGATCCCGAAGCTCCCGAGCTCGGGCTTCGGCGCGGGCGCCGGCGTCGCGCTCGGCGTCGCAGCGGCCGGCTCGGGC
>JALYWZ010000019.1 GCA_030852505.1 Myxococcota bacterium
GTCGTAGAAGCCGGTGCTCGGCGAGAAATCGCGCGGGTTCACGAAGGTGCCGAACACCAGGTCGAGCAGCGGCAGATCGGCGTAATTGCCAGCGTGTACGCCGCGCGCGTGGTGATGGCTGTGGCTCTCGGGCCGCTGAACGATGTAACCGAGCCAGCGCGGCGTGTGGAGGTTCGCGTGCTGGAACGTGCTGAGCAACGCTCCGAACAACAAGAACACCACGGTCGCCGAGGTCGAGATGCCGATCAGGGACAACGCCACCGTCGAGACGAGCGTCCAGCCGAGCATGTCGAGCGGGCCGAACAGAAACGCGCTCGCGACATCCAGGCGCTCCGCACTGTGGTGCATCTGATGGACGACGCGAAACAGCCCGTCGAAGCGGTGAAGCGTGCGGTGATAGGCGTACGCGAACACCTGATACACGAGATACGCTGCGGATCCGCCGCCGAGTGCGCCCAGAAAGCTCAGGTCGAAGAGGCGCAGCGGCGCGAGCCAGGGCGCGACCAGCAACGGCAGGTACGACGACACGAGGAAGAACGCGAGCAACGACGCGACGCCGCGCAGCCGGTGTCCGCGGATCGTGGGTAGCATGCGGGCCGGGAAGAGCGCCTCCACCAGCCACAAGGCGGCGAAGACCCCGAAGAAGGCGAGTGAGATCGGATCGGTGAAGAGTTCGATGAGAGTGGGCACGAGAGCTCCTTTTCTTCAGTGACGGAATGAAGAAATGGAACCCGGGCGACGGCGCTACCAGAGAGGGATACGCCACGAACCGGACGGATCGGCCAAACGCAATGTTCGTACTAAGGGCCCGCGAGCTAGCTGCCCGGACGCTGTCGCGGCTTTCGTCGCGCCGGGACGGGCATCAAATTACCGTCGCGCACGCGCTGCACCAGCGTTCGGAAAATCCGTTCGAGGCCCGCGGAGGTCTCCGGAGACTCGCCACACAAGACGAGCGCGTGCGCCACCGACTCGAGCGTGGACACGAACTCGCGGCGCGGCTCGGCGCGGAGCCGGCCATAGATCGATGGTTTGCTGGGCTTGAGCGACAAGCGGTTCAGCTTGTTCAGCCAGGGGTTGCGCCACCACAGCGTCTTGGCTTTGGACCAGGTGCCGTCGAGCACGATGATGCCCTCGAGCTCGCGCGGATCGAACTCGACGCCGCTCCGGGTCGTGGCCTGATCGCTTTCGGCTTCCTTGTCCGGGAACAGCACGGCCCAGCGCCGCGGGTCGGCGCTCTCTTCACCGAGCGCGTGACCGAGATTGCGCCAGCTCAAGCCCACGACGAGCTGCGCTTTCGGTAAGCTTGCCGTGACGAGCTGCGCGGAGCCGAGCAGCGCGTCCTGCTCTTGGGGGTGCTGGAGGATCAGCACGCGGCGGCGCGTGCGAAACGAGGTGATCCGATCGCAGACGCAGGCGGCGGTGGGGCGGTGGCAGGTTTCGCAGACGGTTTCGGTCAAGGCGCGCTCGGGCGCTGGTTCTAGCAAAATTACGGAGCGCGACCGCTTTCGTTGCAGCGGGTCACCGCGGGGACGAACACGGAGCGCACCTCACCGCAGCGGCAGGGCTGGTAGACGCTGCTGACGTAGGCGCTCAGATTGCGGCGGGATTCGAGCTGTTCTCCCGACGGCAGGGTCAGCCGCAGGCCTCGCGGGCGAAACGCGACTTCGAGCCCTGCCTGCTCGTGGGTCTGACCCGTGAAGGCCGGGTGGTCGAAGGCGCCCAGCACCGAGAACAGACCTTCGGTGCGAAGCTTCTCACGATTCGGCGAGCGGAGGCCGCGCGCGACCGAGAGCAACGGCTCGAGGCGCGGAACGTCGCCGCGCGCCGGCAAGTGCGCGAGCCGCGTGAGCTCGGGATCCGCGTAGTGGTAGATGCGCTTCTGCCCGTAGAGCCGGAAGAAGTACGGGATGTCGCCGCGCGCGAGCTGCTCGGCTTCGGCGTCGAGCAGCGGCGGCCAGAGGTCTTGCGAGGAGCGCGCGAGCACGTATTCGTCCGTCCCCCGCAAGCACACGCGGATCGGCGTGGATCCGAGCTCGGGCAGCTCCGCGAACACCCGCGCAAGCTCCCGCGAGTGGCGCTCGAGCAGCGCGAGCACGGCGTGATAGGCGGCCAGCATCGCCACCAGATCGGCGGGCGCGACGGGCTTTCCGAGATACGGCAGAACGCGGCGCACACCGCACGCGTGCTGGCAGACAGCGGCATACTCCGGATCCGCGTCGGGCAAGAGCTTGGTCTCGGTCGGCAGCGATAGGTCGGACAGGATCATCTCGACGTCGAGCGGCGCGAACACGACGTGGCCGCGCGGGTCGCTGCCGAGCACGAGGTTCTCCCAATGCAGATCGGCGACGCCGAGCCAGCTGAACAACGCGAGCGCGCGCCCGGTGATCTCGGCCAGCGCGCGCCGGCTGCTCTGGGAGCGCGCGCGGAGCGGCTCGAGAGCAACGGCTTCGACCTCCTGAAAGCCCTGGTCGCGCGCCGGATAGAAGCGAAGCGACGGCAAGAACGCGAACGTGTCCGGACCGAGGCCGTCGCGTTCGGCGAGCTCGGCGAGCAGGCCGCGTAGCGGGCTTTCCCGGCACAAGACCAGCCACTCCCAGAGCAGGGCGCGGGGTTTATGGACTCGCTTGCCGCGGAGCGTGACGCGGCGGCCGAAGTTGTGAGAGTCGCCGAGCGCAGCGCGGGTCATTCGCAGGGACGGAAGTCCTTCGAGCAACAGAAGCGGGGGACCTGGGTTCCGGCATCTTGACACTCAGGGGTGTTGAACACTTGTGAGCCCGTGCCGAAGCAGACCCAGGTGAAGCGCTCTTCGCCGCACAGCGGCGTCTGCGGTGCCACTTCGCAACCCTCGGTGCAGGAGTCGTCCGGGATCTCCTCGCGACCACCGCTGCCGCCGCTCGGAGCTCCCGCTTCGCCGGAGGCACGGCCGCCCATCGCGGAGGTGCTGCCACCCGTCGGCGCGCTTCCGCCCGATGTGGAGGCCTCGCCGCCCGACGTGGAGGCTTCGCCGCCCGACGTGGAGGCCTCGCCGCCGGACTCGGAGCCGCCGCTCGCCGTTGCTTCTCCGCCCGTCGCCTTCGAGCCGCCAGTGGAAGCGCCGCCGCTTCCGGATGGGGCGCCCGCGAGGATCGGCGAGCCGCCGAAGGTGCTGACGGTGCCGCCGTTGGCTTTCGCACCGCCGGTCGCCGCGCCGCCCGTGGCTCTTCCACCCGTGCTGCTCGACTTGCCGCCGGTTTCGACCGCGTCGTTCACGTCCGTCTTCGAATCGCCGCCGCAGCTCGCGACCATCATGGCGCTCACCGCCCCGTATACCAGTGTCCTGCCGAACCTCCGCATCGCCACGTCCGCCATGGCCGCAGTGTAGCGCAAACCGGTCTCGAGTTTGAGCACCTAGGACGAGCTCAGTCCGATGACCAACGTCGATTGGCTCACGCCGATCCAGCGTTTGCCGATCACGTCCAGATCATCCGGCAAGTCCTTGGGAAACTCTTCGAGCTCACGCGAGAGGACGTACCAGACCCGCGTCTTGTCGTAGTGGCGGCGTCTGCGCTGCCCGTAGGTGAAGGACGAACCGCGCTTTCTGTGTGCGCACTCCATGCGGAAGCGACGCTGGAGCTCCTTCCCGAGCTCGACGTAGTCCGGGTGCCGCTGCGTGTAGAGCTCCCACAGCGGGCAGCCGTCGAGGTCGATGACCAGCACGTCGGGCTCCCCGTCCGCAGGGCGCCTGCCCTGGAGCTCGAGCAGCGTGGCGAACACCTCGTGGATCGGAAAATTGCCGGTGATGGTGCTCTCTTTGAAGCGGTGCCAATCGCGCTCGAACACGAGCAGCGGCAGGACGACCAGCGCCAGCGCCGGAACCGCGGACCGCCATCGCGAAACCCCGACGGCTTTCGGTAACGGCAAATCGAACGCCGCCGCGGCGAACGCGGCGCTGTAGAACAGCGCAAACAGGTTGGTGCGGAAGTAGCCGTAGGGCCAGTAGCCGAGCAGCCCGAACGCCGTGAACACGAGCAGCGGCGTCACGAGCAGCAGCAACGGCACGATTCGACGCCGCACTGCGAAACTGACGAGGCCGAGTGCGGCCAGGCACCACCACAGCTTCACGTCGACGGACTGCAGCCGTTCGGCGACTTCCCGAGAAAAGACGTGGTGCTCCGGCCACAGCTCGCGCCGCACGCCCGGCATTGCCGCGAGCTCGCCGAGCTTCGCGAACGTCCACGACCAGAGCGTGCCGGGGCTCCTGCCCTCGAGGTAGAAGACGTCGTACTTCTTTCCCCAGTAGTTGGTGTCCGAGCCGCCGCCCGTGTCAATCCGACTCCAGACCAGGAAATACAGGCCGAGGATCAGAGCGACGCTGAGCGCAGCGCCCGCCGCGCCGAAGGCCAGGTGCCGGTACTTTCTGGCGCGATACGCCGTGTAACCGATCACCAGGTACACGCCCGGACAAACGAACAGCGTGTCCTGCGCGAACAGGATGCCGAACCCGGCGAGCGACATGGTCAGTATGAGCCAGCCGGTTTTTTGCGAGCGCGCGTAAGTTGCCGCGGCGAGGGCGCAGGCCACGTGCAACCCGAGCGAGACCGAGTACGGCTTGAACTCTTTGGCGAAGTCGATCGCGTTCGGGTGCAGAGCGAGGATCGCGATGAAGAGCAGCCGCGCAGCGCGGCTCTCGAACAAGCGCCGCGATAGGGGCACGGCGAGCAACATCGCCGACAGCCCCGAAACCCAGGGCAAGAAGCGCAGCGAGACTTCGCGCAGGCCGAACCCCAGAGCCATCAGCTTGCTGAACGTGACGAACCCGAGCGGGCGGATCAGCTGGTCGAGGATCGGCTCATCGGTGAGCATCTGTGCCCAGCTGCCTTCGTCCAGCCAGAAAGGGATCACGCCGAACAGGTAGCCGCGGGTGCGCAACACGAGCCCGAGAGCCAACAACGCCGCGACCAGCGCGCAGGGTGCGATGCGAGCCGCGCCAGCGCGCCGTGCGAAGCGCAGAAGTGCCTGGCTTTTTCGAGAAATTCCGAACAACCGCTGCCCGCGCTCGGTTGCTGGCCGAGCGAGGCTTGGGGTTACACCGGAGCCGACACCTCGTCTACTGCGCGTTCGCCAGCGCGGCGTTCCATTGCTCCGGGAAAGCGGCGCGCGCGCCCTCCGGGGTCAGGAGCGCTGCGGGTTCGCCGAGCCGAGGGCGCAGCTCGAGCTGCCACCAGCCGACGTCGTACCAGGCGCCGAGCTTGAAGCCGATGGCCGGATACAGCGCGACGCGGCGAAAACCCAGCGACTCGTGCAGCCCCACGCTCGCGGCGTTCGGCAGGGTGATGCCGCCGTGCACGGAACAGAAACCCTGCAAGCGCAAGAGCTCGAACAACGCCGTGTACAGGGCACGGCCGAGCCCACGCCGGTGGTGCGCCGCCGAGAGGTACACCGCGGCGTTGAGCGCCCACTGGTACGCCGCGCGCTCGTGATGCTTGCCGGCGTAGGCGTAGCCCACGACGGTGCCCTCCACCTCGCACACCAACCACGGCGCCAGGTCGCGCAGCGCTTCCATCCGCGCCGCGAGCTCGGACGCGTCGGGCGGGTCGACTTCGAAGGTGATCGCGGTGTCGGTCACGTACGGCCGGTAAATCTCGGCGATCGCGGGAGCGTCCTCGGGGCGGGCCGTGCGCAGACTGGCGAACGTCATCCCGGGTGAAGGTAGCGAACGGAACAGCTATCGATCAAGCCGATGCAAACGATACAGGGTATCGAAATCTTCGACGGATACCGAGCGGAAACGGCGCGGAGCTCAGACGCCCGTCAAGTAGCGCGCTCGGAGGTCGCCGCCCACTCCGCGGGCCGTTCGCGGTAGAGCTTGCGGCGGGCCCAGGCGCCGAATTGTTCGACGTACACGTAGAATACCGGGGTCACGCACAGCGTGAGCAGCTGAGAGAACAAGAGCCCGCCCACCACGGCCAGGCCGAGTGGTTGGCGGGCTTCGGCGCCGGCACCGATGCCGAGCGCGATCGGCAGTGTGCCGAGCAGCGCCGCCATGGTCGTCATCATGATCGGCCGGAAGCGCACTAGAGAAGCCTCGCGGATCGCCGCTTCGGCGGTGATGCTCGGATCCTTCCGAGCTTCGATCGCGAAGTCGATCATCATGATGCCGTTCTTCTTCACCAGGCCGACCAGCAAGATCACGCCGACGAAAGCGTAGACGTTCAGGTCCTGACCGAAGACGAGCAGCGTGACCAGCGCGCCGAACCCGGCGAACGGCAACGCCGAGAGGATCGTGAGCGGGTGCAGCAAGCTCTCGTACAGGATGCCGAGCACCAGGTAGATCACGAACACCGCGACGATCAGCAGGATGCCGAGGCCTTGCAGTGAATCCTGGAACGCCTGCGCGGAGCCCTGGAACCTGGCCGTGACGTTCGGCGGTAGGATGCGCGCGGCCGTGGCCTCGGCGACGGTTACGGCCTCGCTCAGGGCGTGGCCCGGCTTCAAATTGAAGGACACCGTGGCCGACGGCAGCTGCCCCGTGTGGCTGACGCTGAGCGGCCCCACGCCTTCCTTGACGTCGGCGAGCGCGCCGAGCGGGACCAGCGCGCCGCTGTCCGCGCGCACGTGGAGCAAGCGCAGCGCCGACGGATCGCGCTGCGTCAGCGGATCGAGCTCGAGGATCACGTCGTAGTTGTTGTTGCTGGTGTAGATGCTCGAGACCTGGCGCGAGCCGTAGGCGCTGTACAGCGCGTCTTCGATGCGCGCCACGGACACGCCGAGCTGGGCGGCGCGCTCGCGATCGATGCGCAGATTGACCTCGGGGTTCTTGAGCTGCACGTCCGTGGTCACGTCCGTCAGCAGCGACGACTTCGCGAGCTCCTGCGCGAGGCGCGGCGCCTGTTCGAAGAGCACGTCCGTATCGGTGGACTGCAGGGTGAGCTGGTATTCGCTCTTGGTGGTGCGCCCGCCGAGCCGGATCGGCGGCGGCACACTGACGAAGGCGTGCATGCCGGGCAGCACCGCCAGCTTCTTCGCGAGATCCGTGGCCACTTCCTGGGCGCTGGCCTCGCGCTCGGAGCGCGGCTTCAGGCGCAAGAACGAGCGGCCCTGGTTCGAGCCTCCGCGGCCGTTGCGCGCGCCGACGTTGGACATCAGGCTCGCGACGTCGGGGTGGTTGCGCAGGATGTCGGCCGCTTGCTGCTGGAGCCGCTCGGCGGTCTCGTACGAGACTCCCTCGGCGGCTTCGGTCGTGACGTTGAGCTGCTCGGTGTCTTCCGTGGGCAAAAAGCCCTTGGGCATCGCCACGAACAGCGCAACCGTCGCTGCGAGCACCGCTGCCGAGAACAGCATCGTCAACCGCTTGTGCGCGAGCACCTTCACGAGCACGCGGTCGTAGAGCCGAACCGAGGCTTCGAAGGCGCGCTCGGTCGCCTGGTAGAAGCGGCCCGGTGAGCTGTGCGACCCGGGCTTGAGCAACCGCGCGCTCATCATCGGCGTCAACGTCAGCGACACGAAGCCGGAGACCAGAATCGCGAGCGCGATCGTGACCGCGAACTCCTCGAACAGGGCGCCGAGGATACCGCCCATGAACAAGAACGGGATGAAGACCGCCACGAGCGACAGCGTCATCGACACGATCGTGAAGCCGATCTCCTGGCTGGCGTCTAGCGCGGCTTGCATGGGCTTTTTGCCCATTTCGAGGTGCCGCACCACGTTCTCGAGCACGACGATCGCGTCGTCGACCACGAAGCCGACGCTCAACGTCAGCGCCATCAGCGACAGATTGTTGAGCGAGAAGCCGAGCAGGTACATGCCCGCGAACGTGAACAGGATCGCGAGCGGCATCGACAGACTCGGGATCAGCGTGGCCATCACGCGCCGCAAGAACAGGAAGATCACGAGCACGACGAGCACCAGCGTGAACACCAGCGTCAGCTCGACGTCGTGGACGGATTCCTTCACGGTCAGCGAGCGGTCGAACAGCACGTCGAGCTCGACCGCACCGGGTAGCTCCTGGCGAAAGGCCGGGAGCAGCCGGTCGATCTCCTGGTTGACGGCCACGGTGTTGGCGCCCGGTTGCTTCTGAACCGCGAGGATGATCGCGCGCTGCGAGCCGCTGGCCGTGGCGTACCAGGCCGCGGTCTTGTCGTTCTCGACGCCGTCGATGGCGCGCCCGACGTCGCGAACCCGCACGGCCGCGCCGTTCTGGTAAGCGACGACCATCTCCGAGTACGAGGCCGCGTTCTCGAGCTGCCCGTTGGTCTCGATCGCGAAGGCCTTGTCCGGCCCGTACAGCGTGCCGGTCGGCAAATTGACGTTGGCGCCCTGGATTGCGCGCGCCACGTCGTCCAGCCCGAGCTTGCGCGAGGCGAGCTTCTGCGGATCGGCTTGAACGCGCACCGCGTACTTCTGCGAGCCGTAGATCTGGACCTGCGCGACGCCGCGCACCTGCGAGATGATCTGCGCGAGCCGGGTCTCGGCGAATTCGTTGACCGTGTAGAGCGGCAGCGTCTTCGACGACAGGGAGAGGATCAGGATCGACTGGTCCGCCGGGTTCACCTTGCGGTAGCTCGGTGTGGACGGCATGTTGTCCGGTAGCCGGCCGGTCGCGCGCGAGATCGCGGCCTGGACGTCCTGCGCGGCCGAATCCAGATCGCGCGCGAGATCGAACTGCAGCGTGATGTTCGTGGAACCGAGCGAGCTCTCCGAGCTCATCGATTCCAGGCCGTCGATCGCCGAGAACTCCTTCTCGAGCGGGGTCGCCACCGACGAGGCCATGGTCTCGGAGCTCGCGCCGGGCAGCGACGCGCTGACCTGAATCGTGGGGAAATCGACGTCCGGCAGGGCCGCGACCGGCAGCTTGAAATAGGCCATCGCGCCGAAGGCGAGGATCGCCAGCATCACCAGGCTGGTCGCGATCGGGCGCAGGATGAACGGCCGCGACACGTTCATGGCCGCGCGCCCTCCGGGCCGTTGATAGCGCTGGCGCCCGGCGCGCCGACGCCGGGTTTGATGCTCACGGCGATGCCGTCACGCAGCCGGACCTGACCTTCCGTCACGACCTGCTCGCCCGCGCGCAAACCGGAGCGCACCACGGCGAGCTCGGGTGTCGTGCGCTCGATCTCCAGTTTGCGGAGGCGCGCGCGGCCCTGCTCCACGACGAAAGCGTAAGCGCCGGACTGCCCTTCTGCGACCGCGGCACCCGGCGCGACGATGGCCTGCTTGTCGACGCCGAGCACGAGCGCGACCTCCACGGACACGCCCGGCCACAGCTCGAAACCGGTGTTCGGGTAGGTGGCCTTGAGCGCCAGCGTGCCGGTGGCTTCGTCGACCGCGTTCTCGAGAAACGTGAGCGGGGCGGTGACGGGCTTAGAGTCAACGCCTGCGCGTTTGATGTGGACGTCGAGCGTCGAGCTCTTGGCGCGCTCGCGGATGCGGTCGACGTACGTCTCCGGCACCGCGAATTTCACCTGCACCGGTGTGAGCCGGCGGATCACCACCAGTGGCGCCGGATCTCCCGCGCGCACCACGTTTCCCGCGTGAACGAGCAGCGCGCCGGTGCGGCCCTCGAGCGGCGACTCGATGTGCGTGAAGGCGACGTTGATCCCGGCGCTGCGCAGCGCTGCGCGGCCGAGCTTGACGTTGGCAGCCGAGGACTGCGCGTCGGCGCGGGCCTTGTCGAGCTCCTGCGCGGTCGCGAGCCCTTCCTGCACGAGCCGCTCGGTGCGTTCGGCCTGGAGGCGCGCTTGCTCTGCCAGCGCCTGGTAGCGCTCGACTTCGGCGCTCGCGACTGCCATCGACGCAGCGTAGGGTCGCGTGTCGATCGTGAACAGCGGGTCGCCGGCCTTGACGAAGTCGCCCTCTTTGAAGTGCACCTGCGTCACCAGGCCCGACACCTGCGACACGACCTCCACCGTGCTGCTCGCCTCGACCGTCCCGAACGCGGGGATCTCGAGGGGAACATCGCGCTGCTCGACGACGGCGACGCGCACCGGCACGGCCTGCGCGGGCTTCTGGGAGTCTTTCTGGCCGCGGCTGCAGCTCGCGAGCAAGAGTAAGGCGAATATCGCGGCGGTTCTCACCACGGAAGCCTAGTTTCGGATGCTTTCACGCGTCTTGCTGGATTGTGTAGGAATGTGTCCGGGCTGGGCCCGGCGGGGCGATTGTGTACGATCGGCCGATGGAGCCCGCGCCGCTTCAGGTCTTGCTCGTCGAAGACGACGCAAAGCTCGCCCGCCTGACGCGGGACTACCTGGAGGGCAACGGGCTCAAGGTCTTGCACGTGGCCGACGGCAACTCGGCGATCCGGGCCGGGTTGCAGCCGGAGATCGACGTGGTGGTGCTGGACGTGATGCTGCCCGGCGTCGACGGCTTCGAGGTGTGCCGCGAGCTCCGCAAGTCATCGCACGTGCCGATCATCGCGGTCACGGCGCGCACCGACGTGGCGGATCGCGTGCTGGGCCTCGAGCTCGGCGCGGACGACTATTTGACGAAGCCGTTCTCGGCGCGCGAGCTGCTGGCGCGGATCCACGCGGTCACGCGCCGCGCGCGGGGTTTGGCCGGGCCTTCGACGCGGGAGCTGCGCGTCGGCCGGCTCGTGCTCGATTGTGACGCGCTGTCCGCCACGCTCGACGGGCGCGCGCTTTCGCTCACGTCCTACGAGTTCTCACTCCTTCGGGTGTTCGCCGAGCACCCGGGGCGCGTGCTCAGCCGCGAGCGCTTGCTCGAGCTCGCCAAGGGCAACGCCGACGAAGCCTTCGATCGCTCGATCGACGTCCGCGTCTCGCGCTTGCGCCAGAAGCTCGGCGACGACTCGCGGCAGCCGCGGCTGTTGAAGACGATCCGCGGCTCCGGCTACCTGCTCACGCCGGGTGAAGAGCGGTGAGCCGCGCGGCTCCCACGCGCGGGCGCGGCTTGTTGCTGCGCGTCTACGTGTTCGGCGTGTTGATGTCGGCGCTGGCGACGGGAGCGAGCTTCCTGGTCGGAACGTACCTGTTTCAGCCCGTCGCAGAGGGGCCGAGCCGCCCGAGCACGGCCTGGATCGCCTGGCACCTGATCGACATCGCCGACGACCGCGCGAGCCTGCGGCGCGAGCTCGAAGACCTCAAGAGCCGCTCCAACATCGAGATGACGATCTTCGACGCCCGCGGCAAGCTGATCGACTCGAACGCGGAGTGGCTGCCCGAGCCGCTCGGGGCGGCGGAGCTCGCGCGCTTCGCGACAGAGCGCACCTCTTTTCAGGACGGCGCTGGTGTCGTCGTCGAGACGGGCTTGGACGGACGAGTGACTCGCTACGCGCGTGTTCGCTATCCGCTCGCGGCGCTGCCGCTCGGTCTCGGGGCGCTGCAGCTCGCGGCTGCGCTCGGCGTGCTGGCGCTGATCTCGATCCCCGTCGCGCGCTCTTTGGCGCGCCCGGTGGAAGACCTCGCGGCGCTGACGCGCGCGTTCGGCTCCGGCGACCTATCACGCCGTTCGAACAGCGACCGGCGCGACGAGATCGGTGATCTGGAGCGCGCCTTCGACGAAATGGCCGATCGGATCGGCACGCTCCGGCGCTCAGAAAAGGAGCTCCTCGCGAACGTCTCTCACGAGCTCCGCACGCCGCTCGCGCGGATCCGCCTGGCGCTCGAGCTGGTGCGGGACGGAGCGGAGCGCGCCGAAAGCTACTTCACCGACATCGAAGACGACCTCGCCGAGCTCGAGCAGCTGCTCGACGGCATCCTCACTGCCGCGCGCCTCGACCTGGCCCGCGGGGACGGCGGCGACACCTTGCCGCCGCTCAAACGAGAACCAGTAGAAGGCCGCAAGCTGATCGGCGCAGCCGAGGCGCGTTTCCGCATTCGCCACCCGGAGCGCAAGCTGTCGACGTCGTTGCCGGATTCCCTGCCGAACGTCAGCGCCGATCTCGCCATGCTGCGCCGGGTACTCGACAACTTGCTCGACAACGCCGTCAAGTTCTCCGAGCCGGAGGACATAATCGAGCTCGAGGGCGCGAGCGACTCAGCCGGCGCCCTCGTGCTCCGCGTCCGCGACTGCGGTATGGGCATCGCCACCGAAGACCTCGCACGGATCTTCGAGCCGTTTTTCCGCGGCGACCGCAGCCGCACGCGCTCCACGGGCGGCGTCGGTCTCGGGCTCGCGATCGCCAAGCGCATCGTCGAAGCGCACGGCGGCAACATCGCCGTCGAAAGCGATCCGAGCAGGGGCACCTGCTTCACGGTCTCGATTCCGACCTCCCCCGCTTCGAGCGCTTCCGGCTGATCCATGCTCCGCTGAGCCAGAACTTCGAGATCGATGCCCGCCGTTCTACTCTACGCTCCGCAGGAGTTTCGGAACCTGTGTCTCGTCTCGCGAACGCTCGAAAGCTTCGGACATCGAGAGTGCTTCGTGTTCGATCCGTTTCGACTGGTGCGCGACCGCTACGGAAAGGCGCGGACGCGAGACCTGCGCGCGATCTCGGCCGGCGCATTCCAGAAGATTCGATGGCACCGCATCGAACGCCCCGATGAGCTCCTCCGCGAGCACCGAGACCAGCGCGGGCGCGTCGTCGCGACGGTAGCCGCGGAGAACGCCTCGCCGCTCGACGAGTTTCGGTTCGCGTCCACGGATCTGCTGCTGTTCGGATCCGAGAGCGCGGGCGTGCCAGCAGAGATCCTTTTCGCCACCAACGCTGCCGTGACCATCCCGGTATCCGGCCAGACCCGCAGTCTGAACCTCGCCGTGGCCGTGGGCATCGTGCTCTTCGAGCTGCGGCGTCAGCTCGGCCCCACCTCCGCCGGGGCCGCCGCCGCCAGCTCACCCCGTTGATTCCGCGCTGCGCCGACCGCGACGCCGAGAACGTGCTAAGCGCGTTCGGGTGAGGGAGCGGCGCCCGAGAGTCACCCGCGAAGCGGTCGCGCTGATCGGTGCGGCGGCGTTGCACCTTCTGGGGTGGTGGGCGATCCGCGAGCAGCCCTCGGCGCAGCCACCGACGCAGCTCAGCGTTCGCGTGCATGAATCGATCGAGATTGGGGTCGAGACTGCGCCCCTCGACGACGCGGTCACGCCGCAAGCGGCTCCCGCGCAGGGCGGCGCCTCTCGGCCCATCCCGCGCCCGCCAGATGGTGCTGTTGGTGCTGATGGCGCACCGCAAACCGCCGTCGCCGAGCTTGCCGACAGCCGCGCAACACTAGAAGAGGCGGCAGAGCCCACTCTGGGAATCGACCCCCAACCCGACGCGCCGGTCGAGCCCGAATCCAGCGCGCCGATTGATCTCGGGATCGGTGAGAACGGTTGGCAGCGCTGGGCCACGGGTCCCATGGTCGCGACCGAAGGGGTGGCGCCGACGACGGGCGCAGCGCGGCGGCCGCTCGTGCGGGTTCCCGGTGCTAGCAAGAGCGGCGGCTTGCAGGAAGGGCTCGAAGCGCGCAGTCGCGCGCTCGGGCTCGGTCCGTCCGGGCGCGTGGTTTCGGCGCTGCGCAATGCGGTGCATCATCGCGATGCGCCCGAGCTCGGCAAGGCGCGGTTTCAGATCACGGTCACGCGCGACGGCAAGGTGGAGGTTGCGGTCTCGGCAGCTACGGAACCCAAAGCTGCGTGGGAAAGCGTTGCCCGGCGTGCTGCCGCTGACTTGCAGCGCAAACCGCCGCGTATTCCCGCGGGCCGCGCCGGCGCGCGCTTGCTGGTCGAGCTCATCGCGGACGAGCGCTTTCCGAGCGGCGTCGCGAGCAAGAGCTTGAAGAAGCCCCGGCTCGAGGCCGTCGCACCGCGGCTGCGTTCGGTCGAGGAAGGTCGGAAAGAGATCGAAGAGCTCAACCCGACGGCGGCGAACGACAGCGTGCCGCTCCAAGAGCAGATCGCAAACACCGAGGTTCCCGGCCTATTCGTCGCGGGGAAGAACAAGGTTTGCGACTACCGCGCCGGCGTCACTCCGCTCGGCACCTTGCAGGCCCCCTCGGGTAATCGCGAGCGCAACGCGGGCACCGAGTTCCGCATCCAGGGCGCGTGCGATCCGTCGAACGCGGACGCCAAAGCGGCGCGCGTGGTGCGGGTCGCGGTGCTCGAAGAGCAGATGTTTTGAAGGGCCGCGTTGGTGCCACCGCGCCGGCGGCGTGGCTCCGGGGGACCTCGCAAGCGCCGGCACAGTCAGGATCCTGACTGCAACGCGAGTCAAATGACGAATCGCAGTCTCTTCGTGACTGCTTACAGTCTCTTCGTGACTGCTTACAGTCTCGTTCGTGACTGCTTACAGTCTCGTTCGTGACTGCTCACAGTCTCGTTCGTGACTGCTCACAGTCTCGTTCGTGACTGCGAGGTTTGCGCGGGCGCGGGCCCGACAGTCTCGAACGTGACTGTGAGATCGCGCGGGGGCAGCCTTGCCTTCCGGGGGGTAACGGATTGATGAACTGCAGTCTCGAACGTGACTGTGAGATCACGCGGGGACGAGGCCTTTGTGGGCGGGGGTAACGGATTGATGAACTGCAGTCTCGAACGTGACTGTGAGATCACGCGGGGCGAGCCTTCGCGATGTGACCGTGGCGGAATGCTGACTAGCCGGCGACTGGACTTGGCGCCGACAGGACCTTACTGCGGCGTGGGCGGCGTCGGCGTGATTTTGACGAACAGCACGCCCGGCGAGGCGACGGCGAAGCGGCCGGTGAATTTGTCGCCGCACTGAGACTGCGCCTGGGGCTCGGGGGCGGAGTCCATCGCGCCGCGGAGCTCGGCCCAGTCGGCGTCGGACATGGCCGACATGGCGGGGCGACCCTTGGCTTCCCACACGGTGTAAGCGTTGCCGTGGGTTTCGTCGATGCGATACACGGTGACGTCGTAGGGCTTGCTGGCGTCGAGGCCGTTGACGGTGACAGCGATGTCCTGGGCGGCGCCGGGCGTGTAATACACGTCGTTCGCGGGGCCGTTACCGGGGTTTTGACCGTTGTAAACGAGCACCTGGACGCCGCCATTCGCGTCGCGCGCGGCCATGCCGCCGAGGCCCGCGGAGCCGCCGGTGGTGAGCGAGACCTGCTCGTTGCCCATCTGCGCCAGGAACTTGTAGGCGTTGTAAGCGGGCTTGTGGATGTTCTCGCGGGAGATCAAGCCCATCGCGCCGATGAACGGCTCGCCGTCGCGGTAGTTGTCTTCTTTGAAGATGTCCGAGAGCGTCCACCAGGCGTAGGTGAGCGGGAAGCGCTTGTTGTCCTTGGCGCAGCGCTGCGCGATGTCGGCGTAGGTTTGTGCGACGAAGGCAGCGCCGTGCTCGTTCTCCTGCGGCTCGTCGTGGAGGTTGAACTCCCAGGTGGGGCCAAACTCGGTGATCGCGATCGGCGTGTCCTTGAGGCCGTAGCTGTCGAGCAGGTCGAGGCCCGCGAAGTAGCCGTTGATCGCGCCATCGAGGAAGCTCCACGAGTGGTACATGAAGACGTCGACCTGGCCCGGCTTACCCGGCGTGACGTAGTTGTCCTTGGTCACGTGATCGAGGAACTTCTTGCCGAGCTCGCTGTTGCCGGTGAGCTCGACCGGCTGGCTCGCGACGGGGCCGCCGACTTTGGCGGTCGGGAGCGCCTTGAGCACGCCGGCGACGGCGTGGTCGTAGAGCTCGAAGTATTGGTCCAGGGTGCCGTCCCAGAACTGGCCGCGGCAACACTCGGGCTCGTTCCAGACCTCGAAGTACCACTGGTTGACGACGTCGGCGCCGTAGCGCTGCACGGCGTGCTCGGTGAACTTGAACACCAGCTCTTGCCAGAGCGCGAAGTCCTTGGGCGGCGAGGTGCCCATTTTCCACAAGAACCAGGTGAGGCTCGGATCGCTCGCGAGCTGCGAGGGCATCGAGCCGAGCTCGACGATCGGCTTTACACCGTTTTCTACGAGGAAATCGAAGATCTGATCGGACTTGGTGAAGTCGTAGACGCGCGCGCCGTCCACCTCTTTGTAGATCCCGAGGTCGTCGTGGAACAGGCCGTGGGCGCGGATGCTGGTGAGGCCGAGGTTCGCGACGCCGTCCTTGACGTGCGCCTTCAAGATCTCGCCCCAGTTGTTCTCCGTCTGGAGGAACGCCGCCATGTGGCCGATGCCGTAGGTGTTCCAGAAGTGCGGCAGTGCGCCCTTGGCGCTCGCGCGATCGACCGCGACGGTGTGCGGCGCGCCGTCGAGCGAGGCGGCCGTGAAGCTGCCCTTGCAGGTCGCGGGTGTGC
>JALYWZ010000782.1 GCA_030852505.1 Myxococcota bacterium
CTCGAACCGCAATCGCCCCGCCTCGCCAGCACGACGCGCGAGCTCCGCGTCGAGCGCCTGCAGACCTTCGACGGAACAGCCCGGTGCACGCGGACGCTCGGGCCGTCGTCGGACGCGACCAGCGAGCGAGCCCGGAAAATGCCCAGGCGCGAGCAGCTGCGTAATCATGGTGATCTGTATACACCCGTGATCTCGAGCCTTCTCAGGGGCGCGTGGCGAGGCGATCAGCCCTGCGAACGCGTTGCGAATCGATTCCTCCCCGAAACGCCGACAGTGCGCGACGTCGGCGCCGCAATCGGCAATCGCGGCACGAGCCAGCGCTCAGGCGCGACCGAGGCCACGAGAATTGTCAAGAAAAAAGCAACGCGATCGCGCCGCTATGCCCACCTCATCGTGCTCCGCCATGGGCCACGCCACACGGTCGAGCGCGTCCAGGTTCGCCTGGTGTCCGGGGACGGAATTGAACCGCCGACACGAGGATTTTCAATCCTCTGCTCTACCAACTGAGCTACCCGGACGATCGAGAGGTTTTCTCGGGCGCGGGTCTTAGCGCAGGCGACCGAGGCGGTGCAAGGGGCGGGATGTTTTTGTGAGTTCGGGCGCGGATCCGCGGTGAAAACCGTCCGGCGAGCCGCTTCGGGTGGAGAGATCCGACGGGGTGGGGCTTCCCGTGTAAGCTTCGGTACCGTGGCCGTTGATAGTGCCCCTCCGCTGAGCGCTTCGAGTCCGTACGGGTCCGATTCGTTCTTGTTGCAGTTGGTGAAGAAGGCGGTGGCCGCGGGAGCCCGCGATATTCACCTGAAGGTGGGCCAGCCGCCCGGGGCGCGGGTGGGGGACTCGCTGGTGTTCTTCAAGGTGGCGAAGATCAAGGAGGAGGACACGCTGGCCGCGGCGCGGCTGTTGATCCGCGAACCGGAGGTGCTGGCGCGGCTCGGCGACCTCGGCGAGTACGACACGAGCGCGACGGTGCCGGGCGTTGGGCGCTTGCGCGTGAACGTGTACCGGCAGCGCGGGTCGCTCGCGATCGTGATGCGGATCGTGCCGGACAAGGTGCCGGTGCTGGCGGATTTGGGCGCGCCAAAAGCCTGCCGGCGGATGGCGGAGCTCGAGCGGGGGCTGGTGTTGTGCGTGGGAGCGGCCGGTAGCGGCAAGAGCACGACGCTGGCGGCGATGATCGGGCACATCAACCAGAATCTGTCGCGGCACATCGTGACCATCGAAGATCCGATCGAGTACGTGCACGAGGACGCGCGCTCGAGCATCAGTCAGCGCGAGATCGGCTACGACACGAAGAGCTTCGCGGACGCTTTGCGCGCCGTGCTGCGACAGGATCCGGACGTGATCCAAATCGGCGAGATCCGTGACGCGGAGTCGATGGATATCGCGCTGAAGGCGGCGGAGACGGGGCACCTCGTGTTCTCGACGCTGCACACGCCGGACGTGACGCGGACGATGAACCGGATCATCGCCTTGATGCCGGGCTCGCAAGAGGAGATCCGGGAGCGCATTGGCGACGCGCTGCAGGGGATCGTCGCGCAGCGGCTGGTGCCGAAGGCGGACGGGCGCGGGATGGCGCTCGCGGCCGAGGTGCTGGTCGGGACGGGCTCGGTGCGGGAGACGATCAAGCGACCGCTCGGGAACCCGCCTCTGAAAGAGCTGATGGAGACGGGCGCCGAGATGTACGGGATGCAGACGTTCGAGATGGCGCTGCGAAAGCTCCTGAACGAGGGGCTCATCGACCGTGACGCAGCGCGACTTGCCGGGTGATCAGCGGTGCCGAGGCAGGCAGTCTTGCCACGAGCAGATCACGTTTGGCGCGGGCGACCACTGGCCACGGAAACAAACCGGCGAGGCCGGCGGGGCCTGTTTTCAGGTAACTCGAGTCGCGAGGCGGCGCTGACACCTCTGAAAGTGGCTGCGGTCGCCGGAACCCTTCAGGCGAGACCGGGGGCCCCCTCCACCGGGCCCCTGGTGGACAGCACGGCCCGATCTAGCTAAACGGATTGCCCAGATGTCCGCTGACGGCTCTTTCGCTTCGCCCCTGCGCCACGATTTCCAGCTCGCGGAGGTGCGCGCGCTGCACGACCTGCCGCTGTTCGAGCTTTTGGACCGCGCCCGCCAGGTGCACCAGGCGAACCACCCCGACGGGCAGGTGCAGCTGTGCACGCTGCTCAGCGTGAAGACCGGCGGCTGCCCGGAAGATTGCGGCTACTGCTCGCAGTCGTCGCACCACAAGACACAGGTCAAGCCGCAAGCGCTGCTCAAGGTGGACGAGGTGGTGGCCGCGGCGCGGCGCGCGAAGGAGCAGGGCGCGACGCGCTTCTGCATGGGCGCGGCCTGGCGCGAGGTGAAGGACGGACCAGCCTTCGACCGCGTGATCGACATGGTGCGCGAGGTGAAGGGCATGGGCCTCGAGGCCTGCGTGACGCTCGGCATGCTGAACCCCGAGCAGGCGCGGCGGCTGAAGGAGGCCGGGCTCGATGCCTACAACCACAACCTCGATACGTCGCGCGAGCACTACAAGTCGATCATCTCGACGCGCAAGTTCGACGACCGGCTGAACACGATCCGCAACGTGCGTGAGGCGGGGATCACGGTCTGCTCGGGCGGGATCATCGGCCTCGGCGAGAGCGTCGACGACCGCTGCCGGATGCTGATCGAGCTCGCCAACATGGATCCGCACCCCGAGAGCGTGCCGGTGAACGCCTTGACGCGCGTCGAGGGCACGCCGCTCGCCGAGATGCCGCCGGTCGAGCCGCTCGAGCTCGTGCGCATGATCGCGACCGCGCGGATCCTGATGCCGCGCTCGAAGGTGCGGCTCAGCGCAGGCCGCACGGAGCTGTCGCGCGAGGCGCAGCTCCTGTGTCTGTTCGCCGGCGCCAACAGCATCTTCTACGGCGATCGGCTGCTGACCACGCCGAATCCGGACTCGGACGAGGACTCGGATCTGCTGCGCGCGGCCGGGCTCAGCGCGGAGCCGCCGAAGAGCGGCGCGGCAGTCCCCGCCGCCGAGTGAAGCGCTCAGCGGCGCGCGCGGCGTAGCCGGACCGCGCCGAGCGTGAGCCCCAGCGCGAGCAAGCCGAGCGCCGAGCTGCCGGACGCGGGAGCGCGCGTGGCACAGC
>JALYWZ010000783.1 GCA_030852505.1 Myxococcota bacterium
GCTTGAGCCCGGTTCCGGCCGCGAACGCCATCTCGCACGCCGTCGCGAACAGGCCGCCGTCGGAGCGGTCGTGGTAGGCGAGCACGAGGCCGTCGCGCTTGAGCTCGTTCAGGCCGTCGAACAGCGCTCGCAACAGCTCCGGGCCGTCGAGGTCGGGCGGGGTGCTGCCGAGCGCACGGTAAGCCTGCGCGAGCACGGAGCCGCCGAGTCGATTCTGGCCCGCGCCGAGGTCGACCAGGAACAGCCGCGTCGGGCCCGCGTCGCGCCGGAGCTCGGGCGTGAGCGCGCCCCGGACGTCGTCCACGCGGGCGAAGGCGCTGATCACGAGTGATACCGGCGAGACCACGCGCTTTTTTCCGCCGTCCCAGCTGGTGCGCATGCTGAGCGAATCCTTGCCGACGGGGATCGAGATGCCGAGCGCGGGGCAGAGCTCCATGCCCACGGCGTGGACCGCGTCGTAGAGCGCCGCATCTTCACCCGGGTAACCCGCGGCCGCCATCCAGTTCGCCGACAGTCGGACATCGCCGAGCCGGGTCACGGGCGCGGAGGCGAGGTTCGTCAGCGCTTCACCGACGGCGAGCCGGGCCGCGGCCTTCGAGTCGAGCAACGCGACCGGGGTGCGCTCGCCCATCGACAGGGCCTCGCCGGCGTAGCCGGTGTAATCCACGAGGGTGACGCCCGCGTCGGCCACGGGCAGCTGGTGCGGGCCGACCAGTGAATCCCGCGAGACCAGCCCGCTGACGGTGCGGTCGCCGATAGTGATCAGGAACGACTTGGAAGCGACCGTCGGAAACGCGAGCACGCGGCGCGCCGCCTCTCCGAGCTCGAGCCCGCGCGTCGTGAAGCCGTCGGAGGGCGGGGACAGCCGTCGATCGTTGCGCGTCATCTTCGGCGGGTTGCCGAGCAGCACCGAGAGCGGCAGGTCGATCGGCGTATCACCGAGCTCGCGGTCCGCGAGCACCAGCTTCTCTTCCAGGGTCGCCGTTCCGACCACGGCGAACGGGCAACGCTCGCGCTCGCAGATGGCGCGGAACTGCTCGAGCTTCTCGGGATCGATCGCCATCACGTAGCGCTCTTGCGCCTCGTTGCACCAGATCTCGAGCGGGCTCATGCCCGGCTCCGCGTTGGGGATGTCGCGGAGCTGGAAGCGGCCGCCGCGCTTCGAGTCGTGCACGAGCTCGGGCAGCGCGTTCGATAGACCGCCGGCGCCCACGTCGTGCATCCACAGGATCGGCGACTGTAGGCCGAGCGACGAGGCGCGATCGATCACCTCCTGGCAGCGGCGCTGCATCTCGGGGTTGTCGCGCTGCACCGAGGCAAAATCGAGATCCGCCGAGCTCGCGCCGGACGTCATGGACGAGGCCGCGCCGCCGCCGAGCCCGATCAACATCGCGGGCCCGCCCAGGACCACGATCGGCGCCCCCGGCGGGAACTCGCGCTTTTGCACGAGGTCGGGCCGCACCGTTCCGAGGCCGCCGGCGAGCATGATCGGCTTGTGGTAGCCGCGCACGAGCTCGCCCTCCGAGTCTTGAGTGCGGTGTTCGAAGGTGCGGAAGTAGCCGATGATCGCCGGGCGTCCGAACTCGTTGTTGAAGGCGGCGCCGCCGAGCGGGCCATCGATCATGATCTCGAGCGCGTTGACCATGCGCTCCGGCTTGCCGTAGTCGTCGCCTTCCCAGGGCCGCGGCAGGCCCGGGATGCGCAAGTGCGAGACCGAGAAGCCGGTCAGCCCGACCTTCGGCTTTGCGCCGCGCCCGGTCGCGCCCTCGTCGCGGATTTCACCGCCGGAGCCGGTGGATGCGCCGGGGCGCGGCGCGATCGCGGTCGGGTGATTGTGCGTCTCGCATTTGACGACGATTGGCGCCTGCTCGTGGCGCTCCGTGTAGACGCCCGTCTCGAGATCCGGAAACAGCCGCACGGCGGGTGAGCCCACGAACACGGCGGCGTTGTCGGCGTAGGCGGACAGCGTGCCTTCGGGGTGCAGCTCGTGCGTGTTGCGGATCATCGCGAACAGCGAGCGAGGCTGCTCGACGCCGTCGAGCACGAACGTGCCGCGGAAGATCTTGTGCCGGCAATGTTCGCTGTTCGCCTGTGCGAACATCATCAACTCGACGTCAGTCGGGTTGCGTTCGAGCCCGCGAAAGCTTTTCTCCAGGTAGACGATCTCGTCTTCGGCGAGCGCGAGACCGAGCTCGCCGTTGGCGCGGTCGAGCGCGGCGCGGCCTTCCCCGAGCACGTCGATGCGCGCGAGCGGCCTCGGCGCTTCGTGCCGGAACAACCCCTCGGCGCGCTCCGGGCGATCCAGCACGGACTCTGTCATCCGGTCGTGCAAGCGCGCGGCGATCCGCGACAGCTCGGCGGCGTCCAGGTTGCCTTCGAGCCGGTAGGCGATGCCTCGCTCGATGCGGCGCACCACCGGCAAGCCGGACACCTTCAGAATGTCGGTCGCCTTGGAGGACCAGGGCGAGATGGTCCCGAGCCGCGGCACCACGAGCAGCAAGTGTCCGGGCTCTGCGGCGGGCAGTGCCTCGGCCTCGACGATTGCCAGGAGCCGCTTTCTCTCCTCGGCGTCGAGCTCGCGGTCGAGCTCGACGAAGTAGCGGTAACGCGCGTCCAATCCGCGCAAACCGGGGGCGATCGCGGCAAGCTCCGCCTTTCGCCGGGCGAGGCGGAACGGTGTGAGGGCAGTTTCGCCCTGCAGAGCGAGCAGCGGGAGCGGGGCGAGAGACGACTGGGGCGACAAGGCGGCTTTGCTTAGCACCACTGCCCGGAGCGGGTCGACGGCCGACCCGGAGGTCGCCTAGTCTCGAGGCGTTGGCAGCACTCTGGATCATCCCGTTGTGTCTCGCTCTCGCGCTCGGCTGTCACGGTTCTCGCAAGAGTGGAAGCGCGCCGTCGCCTTCGACTTCGGCCTCGGCGCGGGCGCTGCCGCCGCTCGCGGCGCCGAGCTGGCTCGCCGCCCTCGACGTCCCCGGGTTCGGGGAAGCTCGTGTCGCGCTGCCGCTCGGCTCGCGCAAGCCGCGTCCGATCGTCGCCGTCATCCACGGTGACGACGATCGCCCCGAGTGGCCGTGCGGGAGCTACCACCACGCGAGCAGCGCGCGCGCGTTCGTGCTG
>JALYWZ010000784.1 GCA_030852505.1 Myxococcota bacterium
CCGGCGGCGCGGCAACGGGCGGCCGAGCGAGCGGCGGCACCGGAACTGGCGGCGGCACACCCACCGCGCCGAACGGTCCGGTCGACACGTGTATGGGCGAAGCGTGCCCGATGGGCGAGTGCGACAACGGCGGTTTCTTCGCCGACGAAAAGTGCTCGGATGTCTACAGCGGCCCCGTCGACGAAGACTCCGCGTTCTGCGCGGCAGAGGGCGCGTATTGCCTGACGACGATCACCAACAGGCTCACGAACTGGACGATCACCTGCTCGGCAGGGACGGCGATGTTCGACTTGTGCGACGGGGGCTGCACCGCGGCAGGGCCCGCGGCGGCGTGCAATTAGCAACGGGTGAGCGAACCGTCGTGCGCTGGCCGGTTCGAGCGCTGGTCTTCACCACTCTAGTCCTCGCGTTCGCGAGCGGCTGTGAGCGAAAGGGGAACCACGAGACCGTCCGACCAACGCGCAAAGTCGCGCCTTCGGCAGTGCCTTCCGCCTTGCCGCTAGCTTCGGTGCAAACGGTCCCGTCGGTCACGGTCACCCCTCTTCCCTCCGGTCGCCACGTCAGAGTTCGCCAGATGTTCGTCACCCACGGCGATGAAACGACCTGCAGCGTGACCGACTTCGGCGAGACGTTCAACGGTGGCCTGGTGATCGCGGAGCGTGAAGTCTACTCGTTCCCCAAGCTGAACGCGCGCCTTCGAAGGTATCCGGAGCTCGCAGCCGCCGTCGGGCTCAGCGAAGTCAAAACTTGCGACGACGCCCGCCACTTCACCAAGCGTTACCTCGAGTACAAGGCCACGCACCCCGACTTCGACGACGAAGGCCCCACGAAAGAAGAGCAGTTCAAGGAGTTCCTGAGCGACCCGGCGAACCTCGCGAAGCCGCGGGATATGCGTCAGTCGCGTTGAGCTCAACGTGTCGGCGGGGTGCCGAGATCTACGTCCGCCCAGAGGATGCCGAGGTCGAGCTCGATCGCGTCGAAGGGCTCGGCGCGAACCTTGGCATTGCCCTCGTGCACGGCGACGATCACCCAATTGCGATCCTGGAGACGCAGCACCTCCAGCGTGCGCTGCAGGGGATCGACGAGCCACACGTGGCGCACGCCCTCGCGCGCGTAGATGGGGAGCTTCCTGGCGCGGTCCTTCGCGCTCGTGGAAGGCGAGACGACTTCGCACGCCCAATCCGGGGCGAGGGTGAAATAGGCTTCGGCTGTCGTCATGACCGGCATGCGTTCGCGACGCCATCCCGCGAGGTCCGGTACCAGAACGTCCGATGACAGATGAAGCTCGGGCTCGAAGAGCAGGATCCATCCGCCTGGCCCGCCCCGACCCCGCTTGAAAGGCGGCCCGAGCTCTTCACCCAGGGCGGTCGCGGCGGCGGCGTGCGGTTTGGCGGGTCGCGGAGAGAGCTCCAACTCGCCGTCGATGATTTCGGCGACCAGGTGCTCGGGGGCGCTGAGCACGTCTGCGTAAGTTGCGCGCCGCTTCCCCGCGTCGGCCATGGGTTAGGTAGTCTAACACGCTATCCTTGCCCGGGCGGAGGCGCCCCGACGTCGAACGAAGCGTCATGGAGCCTTCGCCAGGCTGCCCGTCGAGAGGCTGCCGCTGATCGGCGTCACCGGTTGGATCACGGGGCCCGAGAAGGGCGGATCGGCGGGAATGAAACCGGGGTTGTTGGTGATGAGCAAGCGGTCGAGCGCGGTGCCGGATTCGTCTTGTTTGAGCGCCATCCAGTGGGGGCCGGCGTCGAGCACGACGCGGAGTTGGCCCTTACCAGCTCCGCTGATGGTGCTCCAGAGCCAGCCGGTGCCGCTCGGAGTTTGCCAAGCCCAGTCGTCGTTGTCGCTGTCGGCGTCGAACATGACTTTGAAGGAGTCGTGCTCGGGCGCGGTGCCGCTGGTGCGACCCCAGACCCGGTAGTCCGAGCGCAGCGGCACGTTGAAGTCGTAGATCGCAAGGCCACCCGGTGCGGCGCCGTTCGGCGTGCGGATGAAACCGCTGCCGTAGGTGGTGGAGACGATCGGTAAGCCGCGAACGAAGACCATCGGTGGTACGACGGCACCGCTCTCGGCTTCGACGAAGGCTTCGAAGGGGACGTAGCTCGGGTCGGTGGTGAGCAGGACCTGATCGAGCTGGGCGCCGGCGAGCCCGCGACCGAGGACGACGCTGTGCGCGCCCGCGCTCAGCGAGAACGCGGTGGGAATGTTGGCCAGGCTCACGGCCAACCACTGATAGGAGCCGGCGAGGTTGGCGTCGACGCGGAGCTCGCGCGGAGCGGAGCCGTCGACCGAGACGGTGGCCGCGTTCGATGTGGCGCTCGGTGCGAGCACGCGAACCCACACGAAGTAGCGGTCGGTCTGCGGCACGCTGAGCGTGAGCCTCGCCGAGCCGCCCGTCGTGGTGTTCGCTGGCAGTGAAACGAAGCGCGCAGAGGAGGCATTGCCGCTATTGCCGAGCGTCATCGGCGCCACGAGCAGCCCGCTCTCGGCCTCGGCGATGACCCTGATGTGGCGATCCTGGCAGCTGAGGAATTTGTAGCCGTCTTTGGTGTCTGCGAAGCACTCGATCGGGCGTCCCTGAGCGACGCTCTCTTGCCGGATGAAGTCGAGCTTGGGTTTGACGAGGGTCGCGGCTTTCTGCCCGCCGATCGCTCCGCGGCTGCCGCTGTGAACGGCGAACTGCATCAACGTGTGGCCGCGGCGCAGCATCCACGGAGCGCCCGAGTCGCCGTCGCACAATTGCTGATCACCGGTGTACAGCCCGGTGACTTTCATGGGGCCCTGGAACCACGGCTCTTGATTCAGGCCATTCAACCTGAAGGCGGTGCCGAGCCGCTTGATGCCACCCGCGCCGTCGTCACACTCGGATACGCCGCCCGGGTTCGACCCGAGCCCAAAACCTGCCACCTCGAAGTTGCGGTTGCCCGTGAAGTTCTTGACCCAGGGCTCGCGTGCGTCGTTGTAAATCCGCGCGAAGCTCGGCAGGTTCATACCGTCGCCGTCGAGTAGCACGAGCGCGAAGTCGTGGACGCGATCGGTGCTGGTGTGGGAGTAACTCGGGTGGATGATGTAGCGCGCGCTGCCGTTGAAGACGGTGGTCATGGCGCCGCTGCTCGGG
>JALYWZ010000182.1 GCA_030852505.1 Myxococcota bacterium
GCCGAAGCCGCGCGTCAGCGCACGCGGGCCGCGTAGCCGCACCTCGACGACCGCGACGACGGTACCTTTGCGCGCGACGATGTCGAGCTCGTCGCGACCCACGCGGAGGTTCTGCGCGACCAGCGCAAACCCCTGATTTTCCAACCAACCGACGACCGCGATCTCTGCCGCGCGACCGAGCTCGGTCCGCGACGGCGAGCTCGGCGGGCGATCAGCTGCCGTCTGCTTTGCCGCAGTTCTCCGAGACGGGGTTGCAGGGCTCCCGGTTGTACGTGGACTGCTTGAAATCCGTGCCGTCCTTGATGCAGTACGAACCGGCGAGCTGCCCCTTGACGCCGTCGATCACCTGATCGACCAACTTCACGCAGCCGTAGCCGGAGGGGCATTCGCAGTAACGAGCGTTCGACTCGGGGCCGTCGCAACGGCACGAGCAGTAGACCGTTTCGCTCGTCTTGCGGTAGCGGAGCTGAGTCTCCACCGGGGCAGTGACCGGATCCTGGCTGCCCGGGATCTTGCACTTGAAGTTACCGGAGGCGACGTCTTCCGCGGTCTGCCCGTAGGGACAGCTGACGCGGCCCTGGAAGTGATTCACGAGGCAGACGCGCGTCTCACACGAGTACGAACGGCTTTCGACGTTGACCTCGGTCACGCCGAAGCCGCTGAACGCAGCCTGGTACTCGTCTTCGGGCGTGCAAGGTTCACCGACGCCGCCGCTCTCACAGCCGAGAACGAAGAGGGAGAGCGAGAACGAGACCAGAGTAGCGAGGGAGAGATTCCGAATCATCGGGTGTTCGTCCAGAGCGGGGCCAACTCCCCACGGAGCCATCGAGCCACCGAGACCGGGTGGCGCCGAGAACCTAGCTCAGCGACAGAAGTTCCGTCAACGTCGAAAGGATGGCGCGCACGGGTGTGAACCGCAAGCGTCGAAGGCGTGGTCGCCGTCGCTGCAGTTGTCCCCAAGGACTCACTCGCCTCGGTGTCTCACCGCACACCTTTCGTGCGCGCTCGAGGCTGGACACGGCTCGAGCCTGCACCTCTCACAGAATTTTCCTCGACGCGCTTCACCGCCGCATCGCTCTCGCCAACCGCTTCGAGGATCCCTGCCAACTTGGTTTTCGGATTCGGTCTCGGTCTCGGTCCCGCCGTACTCGTGCTCGCCGACGCGCTCCCTTTGACACACGCCGACACTCACGCGTCACGCCACGCGTCAGACGCTCGCGGGCGCCGGAGGACGACCATCCTTGTAGAAGGAAATTTCTGTCGCGACTCCAGGCTCTCGCAATTACCGCGGTAGCGGCAGGACGACGCTTGACAACCCCGTGGAGCGCTATCTAACATGCCGGCGGCCGTCAGTTGTATCTAGTGGTTCTCATTCAGGTTTTTGGAATCGGCTGCTTTGGCAGCGGCCGCGAGAGCAACCCGGCGCCGCCCCGTTGGGGGCGATGACACGAGCAGAGAGAAGAGGTTTCATGTTTCGAAAGCGCCTTGTCGCCGTCTGCTTTCTGGCTGCGTTCACCGCTCAGACGACTCTCCCCGGAGTCGCGAGCGCACAGGACGTGATCGACCTCGATGCCGAGCCCCCGCCGAAGAAGGGTGGGAAGGCCCCCTCCGGCAAGAAGGGCGTGGACATCGATCTGGACGAGGGCGCGCCGGCGAAGGCCGAGCCCGTCACCGCCGGGCAGATGAGCGAAGCCGCCGCCGCGGCCAAGCAGCTGTTCGACAAGGAGCGTTGGAACGAGGCCGCTCAGGCGCTACACGGCGTCGTGTCGGGCGAGACCGGCGACGATCCCGGTAACAAGCAGCTCGCCGAGTACTATCTCGCGATCGCGCTCTACCGGCTGCGTTTCTATCAGGCAAGCTACGCGATCTTCAGCGTGATCGCCGACAACCCGGCGCACCTGAAGTTCAAGGAGACGCTGCTCTGGCTCGCCAAGCTCGCGACGCAGCTGCCGGAGCCTGCCGACATCATCGAGCGCGTCGGTAAGTACACCGACGAGCAGGTGGCGCGCTTCGACAACGAGCAGCAGCGCGACCTGTACTGGCAGCTCAACTACATGTTGGGCCGCTACAAGTACCGAAACCGCCAGTACGAAGAGAGCATCCGCCTGTTCCAGATGGTGGATCGCCGCAGCGAGTACTACGTCAAGGCGCAGTTCTTCTCCGGCATCAGCTACGTGCAGATGAGGAAGTCGGTGCCGGCGGTGAATGCCTTCCAGCGCATTCTCGAGGCGCTCGACGAGGGCGTCGAGGGCGTCGAGGACGAGGATCGTATGCGCGACCTCGCGAACCTGTCGATCGCGCGCACGTTCTACTCCGCATCCGTCAAGCTCGACCCCGAGACCAACGCGCCGACCATCGACGAGAAGAAGCTGTCGGCGGCGGTGAAGTACTGGAACTCGGTGGACCAGGCCAGCGAGTACTGGCTCGACGCGCTGTTCGAGGAGTCGTGGGCGTTCTACATGGCCGGTCGCTATCCCGAAGCGCTCGGCAACATCCACACCATCCAGTCGCCGTACTTCCCGAAGGCGTTCTATCCGGAAGCCGACATTCTCAAAGCGGTCGTCTACTTCTTCAACTGCAACTACGACGCTGCGGTGATCACGGTCGCGCGCTTCAACAAGAAGAACACGCCGATCAAGGACGAGCTCGAGAAGGTGCTGAAGAAGTACTCGGGCGAAAACCAGGAAGAGGCGTTCTTCAAGTTCCTGCTGCAAGTGCGCGACGGCAGCGCCAACCTCGACCCGCGGATTCGCCCGATCGTGGAGGCGGCGCTCAGCGATCGCCAGCTGCTCCGCAACATCGACTACGTGAAGCTGCTCGAGGAGGAGGAGGGCCGCTTCAAGAAGGCGCCGCCCAGCTTCCAGAGCTCGGGCGTGGGTCAGCAAGTCGGAGATTCACTGAAGCTCGCGCGCGACCTGGCGATCCGTCAGGCGGGCGAGCTCGCGGCGTCTCGTTATCGCCGCAACGTGGAAGAGCTGAACGAACACATGCGCAATGGTGAGAAGATTTTGATCGATATCACCGCAGCCCAACGCAACATCATCGACCAGAAGCTCACGACCGATCGCGTGTCCAAGGCAGAGTCGAAGATCTTCGGCGTGGTCAAGCCCGACTCGGAGCACATCCTCTGGCCGTTCGACGGCGAGTACTGGCGTGATGAACTCGGATTCTATCGGCAGGTCGTCGAATCTGCCTGTGGGAGGTAACTCGGTATGAGCCGCACTAGTGCACTCTCGAAGCTCGCGACGTTCGCGGGCCTGCTCCTGATTTCCGGCTCTGCCTGGTCCGCGCCGGAGGCCAAGGGCGAAAAGCCTGCTCCCAGCATGGCTTCCTCGCCGGCCAAGTCGTCTCCGACGATGAGCTCGGGCAACGCTTCGGTCCAGGCCGGAGACGTCAGCGTCGCCTGCGTCGGCGCCGAGGCGTCCAAGGCGCTCACCACGTGCCCCGGTGGGCCCGGCTTCGAAATCAACCGCAACCGCGGCGTGGCCTTCAAGAGCGCGCCGCCGCCGCGCGAGGCGAAGGATCGCCAGGACACGGCCAAGCCGGTCGATCCGGGCGAGCTCACCAAGTACGCCGAGCGCGACACCCGAAAGACGCGCTTGCAGGCCCGCGCCCGCCAGCTCCTGATCACGGAGATTCAGGGTCTCGAGCGCCTGTACGCGCGCACCAAGAAGTCCTCGCCCGACCGCCCGCAGCTCACGCGGCGTCTGGCGGAGGCGTACGTCGAGCTCGAGTCGGCCGCGCAGCGCGACAAGATCGCCTCCGACATCAAGGCGCAGGACGCGAAGAAGAACGCGGGCCAGGCCTCGAAGTTCCGCTCCGAAGCGACGGCGGCCGAGAAGATCGTCAAGGCCGCCCGCGGGAAGGCCATCTCGTACTACACGAAGATGAAGAACGAGTACCCGACGTACTCGAAGATCGACGAGGTCTTGTATTACCTCGCGTACGAGTACGAGCAGGGCGGCGACGTCAACAACGCGCGCCCGGTGTACTTCGAGCTGATCCAGAAGGCGCCGAAGTCGCCGTACATCCCGAACGCCTACCTCGCGTTCGGTGAGCTGTTCTTCCAGGAGGCGCAGGGCGATCCGTCGAAGTGGGATCTGGCCGGCGCCGCCTACCAGGAAGTGATCAAGTACCCGCCGCCCACCAACAAGATCTACGGCTACGCCCGCTACAAGCTGGCGTACGTCCACTGGAACAAGGGCGAGTACCCGCAGACCCTGAACGAGTTCAAGAAGGTCATCGAGTACGGCGACACCTACAAGGATTTGCCGAACGCCCAGGCGCTCGGCAAGGCCGCACGCCGCGACTTGATCCCGGTCTACGCCGTCAGCGGCAACCCGGACAAGGCCTACAACTTCTTCCGTCCGCTGTCGGGTGACCAGGGCAACGACACCACGCAGACGATCAAGATGCTGAACGATCTTGGTCTCGCGTACCTCGACACCGGTCACTACAAGGAAGCCATCGTCCTCTACCGCGACCTGCTCGGGCGCGACGGCGGCGATCGCTCCTGCTTCTACCAGGGGCAGATCACCGCGGCGACGCAGGCGATCTTCTCGGGCGACAAGGAGGCCGTTCGCAAGGAGCTGGATCAGCAGATCCGCGTCCGCAACGACTTCATCAAGGCGACCCACCCCGAGAAGAACAAGCTCGAGTGCTCGAACCGCACGGCGGAGCTCGTGGCCGAGACGGCGATGAGCTGGCACTTGGAAGCGGTCGGCTCCGGCGGCGTCCGCGGCACCGGCGACAAGAAGACCATGGATCTCGCGTCGTACCTCTACAAGAAGGTCACCGAGAACTTCACGGCCGACGACTTCGCCAAGTTCCAGTTCCCGCGCATCGTCAAGGAAGACTGGCCGACGATGTACAAGATCCGCTACGCGATGGCGGACTTGCTCTACTTCCAGCAGCGCTGGGAGGAGTGCGGTCCGGCGTTCGACGCGGTCGTGGCCGAGAACCCGAAGGCGGCCGAAGCGGCGGAGGCCGCGTACGCCTCGGTGCTCTGCTACCAGAAGATGTACGACCAGATGTACAAGGGCGAGTCCGACCGCAAGGGCAAGGGACTCGGCCCGACGGGCGACGAGAAGGATCGCCAGACCAAGAAGGGCGACTGGGAGAAGTTCAAGCCGAAGGACCTGAGTGACATGCAGAAGGGCATGCTCACCGCCTTCAACCGCTACGTCTGCTACATCAAGCCGCCGAAGGGCGACAAGGAAGCGGAAGAGCAGTTCGTCGAGGTCAAGTACGCCCGCGCTCGTACCTACTTCGAGGCACAGCACTGGGCCGAGGCGGCGCTGGCGTTCCGCGACGTGGCGATCAACCACGCCGACAAGGACGCGGCGATCTTCGCGGCGCAGCTCTACCTCGAGTCGGTGAACGTGCTCGGCGCTCGCGCGGAGCCCCCGCGGCCGGCGTGCTTCGACGACATGGCGCGCGACGTTCCGAAGTTCCTCGAGCTGTTCTGCAAGGGACAGAAGGCGGAGGACAACAAGGAGCAGTGCGAGCTTCTGACCCGCATCGAGTTCGACATCCACCGCCTGAAGGCGCAAAAGACCGTCGAGCTCGCCGATTCGCAGTCCGAGAAGGGCAACTCGAAGGAAGCGCTCGACAACTACCGCAAGGGTTCCGAGCTCTACCTCACGCTCTGGCGCGACTACTGCGAGGGCCCGCTTTCCCGCGGGGAGAAGCCCAAGCAGTGCGAGAAGGCGAACGAAATCGTCTACAACATGGCTCGCGCCTACCAGGCCTCGCGCTTGCTCGCCAAGTCGATCCAGGCCCGCTTGATCCTGCTCAATCCCAAGTACGGCATGCACGAGTCCGACTTGGCGATGAAGGCCACCTACGAGATCGGCGGTAACTACCAGGCCATCGCCGTCTACGACCGCGCGGCCGAGTGGTTCGAGAAGTACGCGAAAGCCACCGGCTACAAGGGCGAGTTCGCGGACCAGGCCCTCAGCGACGCGGCCGTGCTCCGGCTCGGCCTCGGACACGAGGATCAGGCCATCGAGGACGCTCAGAACTTCAACCGCTACTTCGGCGCGCGCAAGCCGGTGCAGACCGCGCAGATCGCGTTCGCGGTAGCGGCTCACTACGGTGAGAAGAAGGACTGGGCCAACGTCCAGAAGCGGCTCGCGGGCAGCATCAAGCTGATCGACACCAAGGCCACCCTCGACGTGCGGCTGCAGGCCCACGCTCTGCTCGGCCGGTCTTACACGAAGACCAACAAGGGCGGCGCAGCGGGCAAGGAGTACGCGATCGTCTCGAAGCTCTGGTCCGACCCGAAGGCGGGCGTGGCTTCGATCAACGGCATCGAGGGCGAGGACGCCGGCGCCAAGCAGCGTCGACTCGGCCGCGCGCTCGAAGCGGTGGGCGAGGCGTTCTTCTACTTCGCCGACCAGAAGAAGGCGAAGGTCGATAGCGTCAAGTTCCCCGAGTACAAGGGTCAGGGTTCGAAGGACGCGGTGCTCAAGCACATCCAGACCAAGGTCAAGGACTGGATCGGCAAGAAGCGCCCGCTGATCGACGAGGCCACGGCCGAGTACAAGAAGATCATAGACCTCCAGCCGGTGCCGCCGCCGCGCTGGGTGATCGCGGCCGGTGCGCGCGTCGGCGAGATGTGGGGCACCTTCGTGAAGGAGTTCCGCGCCGCGCCGATCCCCGACAACATCAAGAAGGACTACGAGCTGCGCACGGCGTACTACGGCGCTCTCGACGACGCCTCCGAGCCCCAGAAGTTGGTGGCGAAGGGCGCCTTCGAGGTCTGCCTCGGGTACTCCGTCAAGTACCAGTACTTCGACGAGTTCAGCCGTTCTTGCGAGGAGTGGCTCGCCACCACCTACAAGAACGAATACCACCTGGTCGACGAGTTCCGTGGCGCTCCGAGCCGCGTGAACAGCGTGCTGCGCGAGCAGGGCAACCCGCTCCGCATCGGCGGCGAGCCGATCGCAGCGACCGTGATCACCGAAGCCGCGCCGCCGCCCAAGAAGGCAAGCGACGACAAGGGTGAGTCCAAAGACAAGGACGAGAAGAAGGGTAAGAAGTGATGAACCGCTACACCCATCTGGGCTACGGTGCCCTGTTCCTGTTGCTCGTCGCGTGCGGCGGCTCCGTCTCGGCCGGGGGCTCGCTCCGGCCGGAAGACGCGAGCGGCAAGAAGGACGCCAAGGGCCATCAGGTGAGCAAGGAGGCAGCGGCCAACTTCGACCGCGCGCTTCAGGGCTTCCTCGAGCACGACAAGAAGCAGGACTGGGCCGAGGCCTCCTGCAACGAGTCGGCCAAGGCTTTCGAGAACGCCGCCGACTCGCAGAAATCGGACGCGGGTCGGGCTTTCCCCGAGGCGCTCTACAACGCGGGGCTCTCTTACCAGCGCTGCGGGAAGGACGCCGAGGCGAAAGCCAAGTTCGAGGCAGCCGCAGCGGCCGACGCCGGCTTCCACCGTGCGCGCGCGCAGCTGGCGCTCTACGAGTACCAGCAGACCGGCAACGTCGACGCGACGATCTCGAAGCTCGACCAGATCATCCGCGACGCGAAGTTCCAGAACGCCGAGGCGCTCGTGTCGCTGGCTGCGCTGCAGGTCGAGCGCGACAACGATCAGCCCGACGGCGACGGCAAGGACGACCTCGAGCGCGCGCAGAAGAACCTGCAGCGCGCGCTGGCCGTCGATGACACGTACATGCCCGCCTTCAACCAGCTCGCGGTCTACTACCTCGAGCAGGCGAAGAAGAAGGCCGGCGCCCTGGCGCGCACGCGCCGCGGCCGTCGCGGCATGGAAGTCTCCGGTGCGGCTCGCGCCGAGGTCAACGAGCAGCAGCTCGACCTCGCCGCGCTCGTCGCGTCGCAAGCTCAGCGCAAGAACCCGAACTACGCGCCAATCCACAACACGACCGGGCTGATCCAGGTCGAGCTCAAGAACTTCAACGGCGCCGTCAAGAGCTTCGCTCGCGCGCGTCAGCTGGATCCGAAGTTCTTCGAAGCCCACATGAACTACGCGGCGGTGAACCTCTCGTTCCGCGGCTACGCGGAGGCGGAGAAGGCCTACCGAGAGGCGCTGAAGCTCCGTCCCAAGGAGTACGAGGCGTACCTCGGGCTGGCGCTCGCGCTGCGCGGCCAGGTCAACGACGCGAACTTCGACAAGTACATCGGCGAGGCTCAGAAGAACCTCGACGAGGCCAAGAAGGTCGATCCGGCTCGCCCCG
>JALYWZ010000785.1 GCA_030852505.1 Myxococcota bacterium
CACGCGCGGCACCTGACCGAGCGGCGCGATCACCACGCGGTGGCGCGCCTGTTCGGCGGCGGCGCGCCCGGAGACTCCGAGCAGGGCGCCCCCCAACAGGCCGAACAACGCCCGCCGTTCGATGCGACTCATTCGCTGCTCTCCATTGCTGGAACCACCACATGCACGCCGCGTGTCGTTGCGCCCGCCTGCACCACGATCCCTTCTACGTCGACGACCAGGCCGCCATTCCCTTCGTCGTCTGCCCTTCGGAATGCACGGAGCGAATACGTGCCCGGCGCCAGCGATCCGAGCCGGAACTCGCGGAGCACCCGGAGCGTCTGGGAGAAGCGCTCGATGGGAAAGGCGTAGGCGCCTTCAGCCGGGCGGTAATCGGTGACCTCGATCTCGACACCGGGAGCGAAGCCACCGCTCGGATCGGTGACCAGACCGCGCACGGCGCCGCCTGAGCCCACCTGCAAGCGCAGCCCGTGCCCTCCGCGAATCGCGGCTGCGGGCGAGGCCGAGAACTCGGGGTGCTGCGCGACCGCCGTGCACCCGACCGTGCTCACGGGCAAGACGAAGCCTCCGTCTGCAGCGGTCACGAGCTCGGTCGCGCCGTCGCAAGAAAGGACGATTGCGTTGGCGAGGGGGCTGCCGCCGGGATCGACGACCACGCCGCGAACATCCGAAAATGGGCTGAGCTCGAAGCGCTCGCTATCGAAGGCCCCGGACAGTTGCACGAGCATCTCCCGCGGCACGAAGCCCGGAGCCCAGACCTTCACCAGGTATTCGCCCGGTGCCGGTGCGATCAGACCGAACCGACCCTGTTCGTCCGAAGTCGCCCAGGATCGCGCCGCAGAAACATCGCGCGCCCCTGGGTTCGAACCCGCCACGGGCGAGAGGCTCAGCTGCGCGTGCGCCACCGCGTCGCCCTTCGAGTCGACGACACTGCCCGTGAGCTCGACGGGCGCTACCAGCACCAAAATCAGCGGATCCGAGCGCGTCTCGACCAACTCGGTCGCGTCGAGCAGCGGGCTTTTCACCGCGCCGAGGCGATGACGCGCCACCACCCGAAAGCGCTGCGGAACGTGCCGGAACGCGAAGCCACCGTCTGACTCGGTGACCGCGCGCTCGTACCAGGCGTCGCCCTCCGGCGATTGCAGGGTGACGCTCGCGCCGGAGACCGGCTTGCCTTCGGCGCTCAGCACCTGGCCCCTTCCGCTGAACGAACGCGCGGCCCGGGCCACGGGGAGCCCGCTTTCGCGTCGCGGGACGGGCTCGCCCCTGGAAGCGAACAGAAGCCAGGCCCCCACGCACAGCAGCGCGAACCACCACGTCACGGAAGCGCGCGTGGCCCATCCGAGCCGCGCCCCAAGCTGTGCGTGGGGACCTGGGCTCGCCTCGACCCGCCCAGAAAACGTGTGTGACTGAACCGCAACGCTCACCACCGACCTCCCGCCGTTGCTTCGACAATCAGCGCACGCGTTGGTTCCCGCTCGAAACGGCGTAGGCACCCACCGCGCCAGGTTCAGCGACACGGGCGTTGGACGACAGCGCGCCCCGCGCCTTGGACACGCAGGATCTTTTTATTGCGTTCGGCTAGCGGGGCGGTCGCGCCACAGGGTCGCGTGGAGGCGCGGCAGAGAGCCGGCAAACCCGCAAAAAGAGTCGCCCTTCTAGAGGCCGCTAAACCCTGACATAAGGCTGACACTGGCGGGCGATAGCTTGGTGTGGTCGCGGGCGTTCGCGACTCGGAAAGGAAACGCCTCATGTCCTCGCTGCTTCGACTCTTTCGGTTCTTTCGCCCCGCTCGGTTCGGGCGTTACCAAGTCCGCGAGTTGCTCGGCGCCGGCGCGATGGGCGAGGTCCACCGAGCCTGGGATCGTGAGCGGCGGCGCTGGATCGCGCTGAAGACGCTCCCAGCGCGCGCGTCGTCGCAGCAGCGGGAGCGATTCGAGCGCGAGGCCACGCTCGGCCGGCGCGTCCAGCACGTGAACGCCGTGCGCGTGCTCGAGCGCGGAATGGCCGCGGACGGGACGCCGTTCTACACGATGGAGCTCGTCGAAGGCTGCACGCTGCGCGACCTGGTCGAGCGCGAGGGTCCGCAGAGCCCGGAGCGGGTTTGCGATTGGTTGATTCAGCTGAGCGCCGCGCTGGCCGCGGTGCACGGCGCAGGCCTGGTGCACCGCGACGTCAAGCCGGAGAACGTGTTGATGACGCGCAGCAACGGGAGCGAACGCGTCACGCTCGTAGACTTCGGTCTCGTGCAGGAGCTCGGAACCCCGGTCGAAGCTCGCGGCGAATTCGACACGGTCGTGGGCACCCCGCTGTACCTCTCGCCCGAAGCGATCACCGCTCCCGACCGCGTCGGACCAAAGAGCGACCTGTATGGTCTGGGGGCGCTCGCGTATTTTCTGCTCACGGGTGCGCCGGTCTTTCCAGGTTCGGATTTGATCGACGTGTGCTGCCAGCACCTGTACTCCGAGCCGCGGCCGCTCGCCCTCGGTGGCAGCTCCAGCTGCGCCGCCGCGCTGGAACGGGTCGTCCTCGACTGTCTCGCGAAGGCTCCCGACGCTCGCCCGCCGAGTGCGACCGCGCTCGCGGCGCGGCTCGAGCGTTGCCGGGCCGAGCCCTCGACGAGCAATCCGCTCGAGAGCCTTGCTCTCGCGGCGTGAGCCGGAGTCCACATTGGATCTTTCCGTTGTCCCAACTCGACATTCGCTACGAGTCAACTCAGCGGTGTTGTCGTGGACCGACGCGCGCTGCGGTTCTAGAACAGGTTCGCGGTAGCCTCTTCGTGCGCCGCTGCCAGCGACATGAAACACCGCGCTCTTCGAGCCGCCCCCCGCCCTCTGCTCTCACCGATCTTCGTCAGCGCTTGGTGTTGCTTCACCGCGTTCGCGTGCTCGGAAGCCGGCAGCACGCAAGCGCCGTTCAGTGATGGCGGCGCGAGCAGTGGCCCAGCAACGGGGGGCTCCGGTGCTGTCGCGGGCGGTGCGAGCATCGCGACGGGCGGAGCTCCGAGTAGCGGCGGCGGAGCCGGGAGCGGCGGAGCCGGGTCGAGCGCTGGCGGCTCCCTGGGCGGCAGCCCGATCGGTCTCGGTGCGACCGGCGGAATGC
>JALYWZ010000183.1 GCA_030852505.1 Myxococcota bacterium
GCGTGGACCTGTCGCCCGGCATGCTCGAGCGCGCGCGCAGCCGCGGCCTCGACGTGCGCGAGGCGTCGGCGACGTCCCTGCCCTTCGACGATCAGTCGTTCGACGTGACCTGCAGCTTCAAGGTGCTGGCGCACGTCCCGGAAATCGAGCGCGCGCTGGCAGAGATGGCCCGCGTCACGCGCCCGGGCGGCCACGTGATCGCCGAGTTTTACAACCCGTGCAGCCTGCGCGGCCTGGTCAAGCGCTTCGGCCCGTCGGGGCGCGTCGCCGAGGGCACGCACGAGGGGCAGGTCTACACGCGCTTCGACTCGCCGCGGCAGGTGAAGAAGCTCGTGCCCGAGGGCTGTCACGTGGTCGCTTCACGCGGGGTGCGGATCGCGACGCCCACCGCGCACGTGATGCGGAACCCGCTCGGGCGACGGCTGTTCGGCTCCGCCGAGCGGCTGCTCTGCGACTCTCCGCTGCGCGTGTTCGGCGGCTTCTACATCGTGGCGCTCGAGCGCCGGGGCTAAACGCAAGCATGACAAGCCCTGTATCGGTGAGCGAGCGTCGCGCGGTGCGCGAGCGGCCGACCCGATGGTGGCTCGACACGCTGGAGCGGCGCCGCCTCCGGCAAGCCGAAGAGCGTCTGGATCTCGCCACGCCGGACGCCTTTCAGACCGACGAGGAGCGCCGCGCCGCTCACAAGTTCTTCAACGCCGCGTTCCGCGCCGAAGAGTCGGGGTTGCGCCAGGCGCACGACCTCGCCGCCGACGTCGCTGCCTTCGATCCGGAGCTGTCGGAGGTGCTCAGGCTGTACGGGGACGAAGAGGGCTGGCACCGCGAGCTGCTCACCGAGTTTCTCGGCGCGATCGGCGGCAAGGTCGAGCCGATGGGACGCGTGACGCGCTCGTTCTACGCGCTCTACGGCCGCGCCAAGCGCATGGAGACCATCGTGCTCACGAACCTGATGTTCGAGACGATCGGTTCCACCACTTATCGCATGGCGCTCCGCAACGTCGAGCAGCCGGCGGCGCGCAAGATGCTCACGATCCTGACGCGCGACGAGTCGTTCCACGTGCCACTCAACGTGCACTTTCTGAGGAACGTGCTGTCCCGCACGCCCAGGGCGGCGCGGCTGCGGCTCAAGCTCGTCTACCACGCGCTGTTCGTGTCGCTGGTGCTCTTGCCGCTCGCGAGCCGTCCCAAGGCCAAGGCCTTCGACCGGCTCTCGACGCTCGAGCTGTCGCGCGGCTACGCGAAGATGCTCGCCGGCCTCTTCGCGCGAGAGCCGGACCTCGGCCTGAACCCGCCGCGCTGGCTGCTGGCCGTGCTCGGCATCCGCCGCGCGGAGCTCGGAGACGAGGCCGTCGCCGCGACGAGCCTCGAGGCCGCCGAGCAGGCCGCCGATCGGGATCGGGTCGAGGTAAGGGCTCTTTAGCCCGAGGGGCGTGGTATTGCTGCGGGAACCTGGTGCGACTCCGGTTCTCGCTCACGGCGCTCTTGCTCTCGAGCACGCTCTCCACGGCTCGGGCCGAGCCGCGGCACGGGTTCGCACCGAAACCGGTGGCCGAGTCCCTGATCGGAGACGCCAAGCGCGACTACGACGCCGCGCGGCTCCTGTTCGATAGCGGGGACTACCAGGGCGCGCTGCTCAAGTTCGAGAACGCGCACCGGCTGTCGGGGGATCCGCGGCTGCTCTGGAACCAGGCGGTTTGTGCGAAGAACCTGCGCCAATACGCGCGAGCGATCAAGCTCGTCCAGCGCTACCTGGACTCGAAATCGCCGCTCGTCACTCCCGACGCCGTCGAGGCGGGGCGCGCGTTCCTCGAGGCGGCGCTCCCGCTGACGGCCAAGCTGACGATCACCGCCAGCGTGCCGGGCGCGAGCGTGTACCTCGACAATCGACCGCTCGGCACGCTGCCGCTCGAGCCCGACCTGCGCGTGGACCTCGGCATGCACTCGCTGCGGATCGAGAAGTTCGATTACGTCGATTTCGACCAGACGCTGACCGTCACCGACTCGAAGGACATCGTGGTGCGCGCCGAGCTCCGGCGGATCCTGCACCAGGGGACGCTTTCGGTGCAGGCCAAGCCCGGCAACGCGATCGCGGTCAACGGCTCGGTCGTCGGCGTCGGGCAGTGGCAAGGCACGCTCCCGTCGGGGCGCCACCGCTTGCGCGTCAGCGCCCCCGGCGCGCGCCCGTACGAGACCGAGCTCCTGGTCGTCGACAACCAGACGCGCTCCGTCAACGTGACCCTGGAAGAGGCGCGCGGGGGCGGCATCCCGACCTGGCTCTGGATTTCGGGCGGCGTGTTGCTCGCTTCGGGCCTCGGCGTGGCCGGCTATTACCTGTTCAAGCCGGACGAAGAAGAGCTGCCCCGCGGCTCGATCGCTCACGTCGGCTTGCCGCTGGAGCGAAGGTGAAGCGCGCCCCTGCCCTCTCCCTTTTCGCCCTCGCCTGCGCGAGCCTGCTCGGCGCGCCGGGCTGTAGCGACTCGCGCGGTGAGGTCATGGTCGTCGTCACGACGGACATGTCCTTGCCGGGCGATCTCGATCGACTGCGCTGGCGCGTGTACCGGGACGGAGCCGTGGCGAGCAACGGCGAGCTCGCGCTGACGAGCTTCGACAGCCTGCCGGCGACGCTGTCGATCGCCGGCTCCGAAGAGCAAGCCGTGCGCGTCGAAATAGAGGGCCTGCGCGACGGCAAAACGCGGGTGCGGCGCTCGGCCGCCTTCGAGCTCCCCGACGAGGGCGTGAAAGCCCTGCGGCTCCCGCTCAATTTCCTGTGCAGCGACGCGCTCGGCGACGAGAGCTGCGGCACCGGTGCCACCTGCCAGGCCGGCCGCTGCGTGCCCGAGGCGCAAGACTCGAAAGCGCTCCCGACGTTCGACCCGCTACCGAGCGGAGCGTGCTTCGACGCGGCCGCCTGCATCGTGGGAAAAATGATCGCGTTGCCGACGCCGCTGCGCGACCGAGACAGTAACGACTGCGTGCTCACCGGCGGCTCGCTCAGCGGCGACGGCAACGTCAACGTCGCGATCGTGGTCGACACGCCCGTGGTCGGAAACTACGGCGTGTGCGGCGCCGGCGCCTCGTGCGTCGTCCCGCTCGAGCCCGGCGTGCCCGAAGGCTGGAAGCTCAACCTGGACGATCGCGACCGGCTCTTGTCGATCAGCCTGCCCGAGGTGATTTGCGAAGAGCTCGGACACAGCGTGCTGCGCCTGCAAACCGCGATGGTCAGCCCCGACTGTCCGATGAAAGACCCCGAGCTACCGCTGTGCGACGCACCCAGCGCCTGCATCGCTGCGGACATCGGCTGCCCCGACGGCTGGGACTCGTGGACCTGCACCGGCTCCGCACAGCCGGTGGATATCGAGAAAGAGTATCGCTACTGCGGGCAGCTCGACCTCGATCCCAGCCGTTCGCCGTTCGTGCCGGGGCACTGGTGCTGTGCGCCCGCCGAGCCCGAGCCCCCGCGCCCCGAGCGCAATCCTTTGCTGATCGACGACATGAGCGGCGGCTCGCAGGTCAAGCTGGCCTCGCCGCCCGGCTTCGTCGCGGGCGGCTGGTACTCGGAGACCGACGACACGCGCTACCCGATCTCGCCTCCCCCGTACCCGGCGCTGTTCACCTACCGCGAAAGCGACTTGCCGCGCGAGCAACCACCGGGCGCGCCCGCTCTGAGCCGTGCGGCCTGCCTCACGTCCAAGAGCGGCTACGAGGGCACCTTCGCGCTCGCCGGCTTCAACTACCTCCTCGACCGGAACAACTTCTTACCCGCCGAGTTCGACGTGAGCGCTTACACAGGAGTTCGGTTCTGGGCCGCCGCACCGAACCTCCGCGACGGCGAGCCGCTCTCGTTGCGAGTGAATTTTCCGAACACGCAGACGTACACGGAGGCGAACACCGAGTGCGTGAAGCGCGTCGGAAAGCAGGCCTGCGACCACTTCGGAGCCGATCTGCTGCTCACGAACCGCTGGCGGCAGTACTTCGTGCGCTGGGACGAGCTCGGGCAGTCGCCGCGCGACCTCGGCCAGGTTCGCTTCGACGAGTTCGCGCCGAGGCTCTACTCCACGGATTTCATGATCTCGGGCGGCGGCTCGGGCGTGACCTCGCAGCCGTTCGACTTCTGCATCTCGCAGATCTACTTCACGACGGACTGACCGATGCTGCTCAGGCACTCGTCTCGCGCCGCGCTCGCCCTGCTGCTGTCTCTCGGCAGCGCAGGCTGCGAAGATCCGAGCAAGGACTCGAGCCCAATCCTGCACCTCGAAGGCGGTCAGCTCGTGGACGGCCGCGGCGAGCCGGTGGTGCTGCGCGGCGCCGCGTTCGCCAACGGCGCGCTCGAAACGCCCTTCGATCCGAACGACGTCGAAGCCGGCCAGGGCCCCGCCGACTACGCGCGCATGAAAGCGCTCGGCATGAACCTCGCGCAGCTCTACCTGAACGCGCGGCTCTTCGAGCGCGACGACGCGCCCTACGAATACGCCGAGGAAGGCTTCGCGTTCATCGACCAGAACCTCGCCTGGGCCCGAGAAAGCGGCGTGTATTTGCTGCTCAGTCTGGCCGCGCCCGCGGGCGGCGAGCAGCTCGCCTGCGCCGGGGACACGCTCTGGGACGAGCCGGAGCTGTCACGGCGGACCGTCGCGCTCTGGGAAGCGCTGGCGGCACGCTACGCCGGTGAGCCTTCGATCGGCGGCTACCGGCTCCTGCGCACGCCGCTGCCCTCGGGAGAGGCGACACAGTGGCGAGATCTGGCAACCGAGCTCGTGACGCGGATCCGCGCCGTGGACCCCGAACACCTGATCGTCGTCGACCGCGCCGACGGCGCGCGCTGCGCCCCGGACGATGCTCTCGGCGAATCGTTCGTGGAGCTCGAGGACGCGAACGTGATGCACGCCTTCGAGTTCCGCTGGCCGTACGAGTTCACGAACCAGCTGATCGACGAGATTGGCTTCGGTGAACAGGGCCCGTACCCGAACGATCAACGCCTGCTCATCGACTGGAACGAGGCCGAGTTTCAGCACGCCTCGTGGGACAGCCGCCCGGGCGAGACGGCGCTGTGGCTGAAACCGGACGAGACCGAGTGGACCGAGAAGCGCTTCTGGTACACGGTCACCGATCCGGATTTCCAGTTTGCGTTCCCGGACCTGCAGTCGCGCAACAACCGCGGCACCGTCTATTTCGACGACCTAGTGATCCGCGAGTTCGACGAAGACGGCGAGCTCGTGCGCACCGTGGTCGACTACGACGTCGAGAGCTCGGGGCCCTGGTACCTGTGGCAGCCGCCGGAGCTGAACGGAACGGGTGTGGTCGGGGTCTCGTCCGACAGCCACCGCGGCAGGGCATCGCTCACGCTCGGCAACACGACGACGGACGCGGCGCTCTCGGCCAGCATGCTCGCCTTTCGCGTCGAGCTCGGACACACCTACGAGGTCACGAGCTGGATTAAGGGCGAAGACGTGTCCGACAGCGCCGAGTCGATGTTGCGCCTCGACTTCTGGACCTATCCCGGCTCGCTCACCTACTGGAACAAACAGGGGCTGTCGCGGCAGCTCGAGCCATACCTCGCCTGGAGTCGAGAACAGCGCGCGCCGCTGTTCGTGAGCGAGTTCGGCAGCTCGCGTCCGACCTTCGACGACAGCCACGGCGGCCTCGCCTGGACCGAGGACGCGCTCGACCTGTTGCTCGAGGGCGGCCTGCACTTTTCTTATTTTGCCTATAAGGACCGCGACTTCGGGCTGGTGCCCGCCGACCCCAGCGCCGAGCCCGAGCCCGAAAACAGCGCCCTCGCCGAGTTGTTCGCGCGCAAGCTCCGGCGCTGACGGCGCGCGTCGAGCCGGCGCGCACTGGTGCGCCTCGCCCGCCGGGTGTAGTGCTTACGATCGCATGTCCGAGGACGGCAGCCTCGCGGCTCAAGCCAAGGAGCGCATCGGGCGCGTCCTCAAGGGCAAGTATCGCCTCGATCGGCTGCTCGGCGTGGGAGGGATGGCGAGCGTCTACGCCGCCACGCACCGAAACGGCAAGGCCTTCGCCGTCAAGGTGCTGCACCCTGCGCCGTCGCTGCAGCCCGGTCTGCGCGCGCGCTTCCTTCGAGAGGGCTACGTCGCCAACGCCGTCCAACACCCGAGCGTCGTCTCGATCCTCGACGACGACGTCGACGAAGACGGCTCGGCCTTTCTCGTAATGGAGCTGCTCGACGGCGCGACGCTCGAGAGCCTGTGTTTACCGCGCGGCCAGCGCCTGCCCGTGCCGGCTGCACTGTGCCTGCTCCACCAGCTGCTCGACGTGCTCGCAGCCGCCCACGCGCGAGACATCGTCCACCGCGACGTGAAGCCGGCGAACCTGTTCTTGCTGCGCGACGGGCAGCTCAAGGTGCTCGACTTCGGGATCGCGCGCTTGCACGAGCCGGATCCCGACAGCTCCGCCACGCAGACCGGGCAGATCCTGGGCACGCCCGCGTTCATGGCGCCGGAGCAGGCGCGCGGCGAGGGCAACGGCATCGACGCGCGCACCGACGTCTGGGCCGCCGGCGCCACCTTGTTCACGCTGCTCTCCGGCGAGCTCGTGCACGAGGGCGACAACGGGCGGATGGTGCTGGTTCGAGCCGCGACGAGCGCCGCACGCCCGCTCGCGGAGCTCGCACCGGAGCTACCGGCGAGCGTGCTCGAGATCGTGACAAAAGCGCTGGAATTCGAGCCTTCCGCGCGCTTTCAGACAGCGTCGGAGATGCGCGATGCGATCGAGCGCGCGCACCTCGAGCTGTTCGGCCCGCTCAGCCGCGAGCCGCTGAAGCCGCTGCTCGCGTCGCTACCCGCGCCGCTCGAGACCGCGCACACCGAGCCGTTCAGGTCGCGCCCCCGCTCGGAGCTTCCGGAGACGGCGCACACTTCGGACGCGCGCACCACCACCGCCAAGCCGGTCATCACTCACAGCGATTCGGCCAAGGCCTCGAACCTCCGGCGTGGAGCGCTCGCGGGCCTCGGCTTGCTCGGGTTCCTCGGGCTCTCGTTGGCGCTGGTATTCGCCGGGCGTGAGACGCCGGAGGCGAGCAAGGCCGAGAGCCCGCCGCCCACGCGCGAGTCGAGCTCGGCAGCGGAGCCGGCCGCTCCATCGACAGCAGCCACGGCCAGCGCAACTCCACCATCTCCTGCGTCCGCGACGAGTGGGGCTCCGGTGGTGCCTGCAGCAGCTTCCCGAGAGCGCCCGCGGCCCCGCTCGGAGGCGAGCCGGGCAAAGCCGGCCGCACCGAGACCTGCAACGTCCCGCGAGCCCGCAGCCTCGCCCCCGGCCTCCGCGTCCTCCGCCCGGCGCAACCCGCTCAGCATCGAGCTGCAATAGCGCTGATCGAAGTCGGCGCGGCGGCGGCGGCGCTGGATGGCGGTGTCGAACGCAAGCCGCGCTCGCCGCAGGCGCGAGGCCACGGTTCCGACCGGAACGTCCTTGAGCTCGGCGATCTCCGGCACGGACAGCCCCTCGAGCTCGAACAGCACGAACACCTCGCGCTGCGACTCGCCGAGCGCGCCGAGGGCCCCGTCGAGCAGCTCGCGGCGGCGCTTCTGCTCGAGCAGGTGCTCGGCACTCGGCAGCTCGTCGTGGGCCGCGTCGACCAGCTCGCCCGCGATCACCAGGCGACGCGCCCGCGACCGCCGCTGATTGGCCGCAACGCGCAGCGCGGTGCTGAACAGGTAGTGCTTCTCGCTGGCCTCGGCGATCAGCGCGAGCTTCTGGTGAACGACCAGGAACACCTCTTGAACCGCGTCGTCGGTGTGCGCGCTCGGCACGCCGAGCCGGCGCAGAGTCCGCCACACCTGCCAGTAGTAGCTGTTGAAGATCCGTTCCAGGCGCGAGCGTTCGGGCTGAGCGGTGGCGGTCACGCAGTTTCCTCGGACAGCGGAATGAGCACGCGCCGTGCCAGCGACGATCGGTCGGAATTACCGCCAGATCGGATGGGTAGCGCCCGCGATTGAGCAGGGTTTGCTCAACGGCGAGCCCCCGCTCGAGCAAACGTTGCTCAACCGCGAGCCGCTACTTGCGCGGCCGCGGCACACCGAACTCGTCGAGCCACGAGACCAGAGTGCGCCGCGAGATCCCGAGCAGCTCGGCGGCGCGGGTCTGATTGCCGCCGGAGCGCTCGAGCGCGTCGAGCACCCGCTCTCGCTCGAGAGCCCGCCGCTCGGCGTGGAGCCCGCGAGCTCCCGCCGGCTCCGAGGCT
>JALYWZ010000786.1 GCA_030852505.1 Myxococcota bacterium
CTCGAGGAGCGCGTCGACCAGCTTGACGGCCGCCTTCGTCGCCGCCGCATCGAGCTCGTTCGCGCGCCGGTTGTCGGCAAGCTCGGCGCCGATGTCCTCGAGCCGCTGCTCGAGCTCACGGCGCTCGGTAACGGACGTGGCGGCGTCGTGCGCCTCGAGATCGGCGGTGAGCTCCACGTGGCGGCGCTCGCGCGCGCGCACCCGCTGCTCCGCCAGCCAGAGCGCCTTGGCCGTGTCTTCGGTCTCCTCGGCGGTGAACGCCTTGAAGGCCGCCTCTTGCTCCGTGCGTGCGGCCGCGATCGCGTTCTCTGCGGCTGTGATCGTCTCGATCAAGCCGGGGCGGCGCTCGCGGAGCTGGGCGGCGGTAGGCGCCGCGTGGGGTACGGTGATGGGTTTCGTCATTTGGTCGATCAAATCCTTTCCGGCGCGCGCCGCCGAAGCGACAACGGCCAGGGCTCGGTCACGTCGGCGAACTACCAACGGGTGGCCGCCTTTCGGGGGGTCTGAGCGCGACGGGCGCGCTCGGTGTCGAAGTCGATCAAGTTGTCGACGACCACGTAGTCACCGCGAGCCACGCGCCGCCCGAAGTCTCGCGCGGACTCTCCGCGACGGCGCCGAATGCGGCCCGCGTCCACGTGCGCCCACGCCTCGAGAACGCGGCGATCGGCTTCCTCGAGGTCGCAGTGATGCCGCGGAGGGTCGAGGCGCTGCGCGAGCTGGCGGAGGCCGGCGGCGAGGCGGTGACGTATGGTCATGCCCGAGCTCCCTTCACGGCCTGCTCGTACGCGGTCACCGCCGCCTCGAGCAGCTGCGCACGACGCCGCGGCTGGGCGTTCTCGGGTATGGCCCGGAGAGCAGCGCGGAACGTTTCGCGCGCTTCGTCAGCTCGGCGTTCGCTACGTGCCGCGCCGTCAGTTCCTTGCAGGATTTGCGACGCGCGCTCAGTCAACCGGCCGAGCCGGATCTCGAGCGGGATCCGTCTCATCGTGCACCTCCGGGGGATCGACTGTGCCGCTGATCTCGGCCGAGCGAAGTCCCTTTATCGCGCGGCGCTTCGTGTTTTCGAGCTCGGAGCTGATCAGGTCCCGAATGATCGGAACGGATTCCTCGCGCGGGAGCGCTGAACGCGCGCGGGTTGCGAGAGTCGTCGGCAAGTCCTGCAGGAGACGCATCGCGAGCTGCCGCAGGGCACCGAACACGTTCAGCCGTACGAGCTCGCGGCTGATCAGCCTGCCCGCGTCCCGCGCGTTCCGAGACTCGATCCGCTCCGTCTCCGCAACCAGCTTGCGGGCGGCGATCCAGTCGCGAAACGCCTGCGACGATCCGAAGGCGTCGCTGATGTCGCGGAGCCGCATGTCGAGCAGCGCCTCGAGCGTCGGGTCGGGTGCTTCCGTCGCGCCGTTCTTGGCTGCGCCGTTCTTCTTGCCGGTCACAGTCGGCGTCCTCGGCGCGTCGAGCAGCACCCGCGGGTCGATTCCGCGCGCGCGGGCGGCGTCCTGAATGACCTTGTGCGAGGCATCGACGCGACCGCTCGGCAGTAGCGCCTCGCGCCACGGGCCCTGCAGGAGCTCCGTAACGGTGCTGCGCGCTCGGCCCAGCCGGCGGGCAAGCTCGGCGGGGCGAACCGGATGAGGGGTCGCGGTCGGGGTGCGGGAGCGTTTCGAGGGCATGCATCACGGACTCAGGGGGTCACGGTCGGAGCGGCGTCGGAAACGAGCGGGTGAGAGCCCGAACGAGGGGCGAACGAACCGAACGAACCGAACACCCGAACGCAAGGCCGGAGCTGTTTTTTCGCCCGATAGGCGCGGTGCGCTTCAACCACGGCATCGCGCCCCACGCCCCGGGCAGTACCTTTTTCAATCATATCGGACACTTAGTAACCCAACACCTTCCAGCGCCTGAGCTCTTGGAGCAGCGCGGCCGTGTAGATGTGCGGCAGCTTGGGCTCGATGCGCTTCAGCGCGCGCTCGAGCGTGGGCGTCGGTGGCTGCCGCACCGAACCGCGCGAGAGATCCCACAGCATCGTCGCGCGACCCCGCAGGGTGACGCGGAACAGGCCCGTGCCTCCGCCCTTGCGCTCGAGGTGAACGAAGCGCTGACGCTTCTTGCGAGCGACGCTGAGGGCGATGGCGTTCCGTTGCTTCGGGCTCTTGCCACCCGTCATGCGCTGGACCTGGATGGCGCGAAGGCGAGACGCTGCCCTCACGACCTTCGTGCGCTTCGAGCCCGCAGCCTGCCCAGCCGCGACCGCGGTAGCGATCGGTAGGTGCTTGCGCGAGCCGCGCCGGATACCGCCCTCTTCGGTTTGGCGCATGTGGGGCGCCGTGCTGCCGAGAACGGCCGCCGTGGCGCGCCCACCCGTCATCCTGGACTTATCGACCAAGACCGAGCGTTCCGTGAACGTGTTTCGCAGCGTCAGCGTGCGCCGCATCTCGCCGACCCATTCGCGCCTGGCCTCGAAAACCGCGGTGTTTACGGCGTTTCGCATGGCGTACGGCAAAGCCTTCTCGCGGGCCCGCTTCAGGTCGCGGATGAGCTTGTCGAGGCCCTGCCACTTGACGGTCAGCATCAGCGCACCCCCGCTGCTCGTCGCGTTCCTCGTGCTCGTCGCCGCGCCTGCACGGCGAGCTCGCGCTGCTGTGCCTGCCTGGCCTGAGCGCGCGCCTCCGAGCGGGTGGGCGCGGCCAGGGCCTCGCGTGCGAGCAAGGCCTGGGAATGGCGGCTCGCGTGCATCAGCGGCCCGCTCCCGCGCTGACCGCCTCGCTCTGCGTTCGCCACCACTCTCGCAGCAGCGAGCAGGTACCGGCCGTCGCGGCGTTCTGAGCGAGCACGCTCAACAGCGCTGAGCGCCCCATCCCGGTAGCGCGCACGGCTTCCGCGATGCCTCGGGCTCGAACGAGGTCGGACAGCGCGGCAACCTGTTCGCTCGGGATCGGTCGAAGGCGATTGCTGAGTGCGACGTGCGTCATGCCAGTTACCTTTCCGACAAGGCGCGCAGAAGCTCCGCCGTGCAGCTCCTGCAAGCGTGGGCAGCGTGGGCTGTGACAACTGCCCACGACGTGTGTCCCCCTGCCCGCGCTCCCAGCGTGGGCGTGGGC
>JALYWZ010000787.1 GCA_030852505.1 Myxococcota bacterium
GGCGGCGGCGCGGTCGACCGTGACCTCCAGCGTCGGCAAGCCCGCGAGCTGCTCGCCGCGCACGTCGGAGGCGCCGCGCACCGAGCGGATCGCGCTCTGGATCTGCAGGCTGAGCCGCTCCAGCGTGCCGAGGTCGTCACCGTAAATCGTGATCGCGACGTCGGAGCGGGTGCCGCTGATGAGCTCGGCCATGCGCAGCTCGATCGGCTGGGAGAACGAGAAGCCGAGCCCGGGCAGGGCTTCGGCGAGCCGCGCCGACATGCGCTCGACCAGCTCTTCGCGGGTGTGCGCGGTGGTCCAGTCGGCGCGCGGCTTCAGCATCACGATGCAGTCCGAGAGCTCGACGCCCATCGGATCGGTGGCAATCTCGGCGCGGCCGGTCTTCGAGACCACGGTCGTGACCTCGGGAAACTCGCGGATCACGCGCTCGAAGCGGGTCGCCCCCTGGATGCTCTCCTCGAGTGAGACGCTCGGCAGGCGCAGCATCTGAATCGCCAGCGCGCCCTCGTCGAGACGCGGCACGAACTCGGCGCCCATCCGCGAAGCGACGAAGCCGGCGAAGGCGAGCAGCGCGAGCGCCACGGCGAGCACGCGCTTCGGTGCCGACATCAACGGCCGGAGCAAGCGCGGATACACGCCGTGCAGCAAGCGCACGAGGAATGGCTCACGCTGCTCGGTGTGCTGGCGCAGGAACGTCGCCACCAGCACCGGGACGAAGGTGAGCGAGGCGATGAACGCGCCGAGCAGCGCGAACAGTACGGTGATCGCCATCGGCTTGAACATCTTTCCCTCGATCCCGGCCAGGGTGAGGATCGGGATGTAGACGATGACGATGATGGCCTCCCCGAACAGCGCGGCCTTGCGCACGTCGAGCGTCGAGCTCAGCACCACGTCCGCAGCTTCGCGGTAGCTCATCGGGCGCGATCGGCCGCGCGCGGCCGCCGACAGGTGCACGACGGCGTTCTCGACCACGATGATCGAGCCGTCGACCACGATCCCGAAGTCGATCGCGCCGAGGCTCATCAAATTGCCGCTCAAACCCAGCGCCTTCATGGCGACGAACGCGACCAGCATCGCGAACGGGATCGCGGCGGCGACGATCAGCCCGCCCCGGATGCTGCCGAGCAGCACGAACAACACCGCGACCACGAACAGCGCGCCCTCGGCCAGGTTCCTGGCGACGGTGTGGATGGTGCGGCTCACGAGCTCGGCGCGGTCGTAGAACACGTCGAGCCGCACGCCCGGCGGTAGCGACGGGGTGATCCGCGCGATCTTGGCCTTCACGTCCGCCACGACCTCGCGCCCGTTGGCGCCCACCAGCATCATCACGATGCCGGTGACGACCTCGCCGCGCGCGTCGCGCGTGACGGCGCCCTGGCGGATCAGCGGCGCGTAGTGCACGCGCGCCACGTCGCGCACGCGCACCGGCACCCCGTCGTCGCGGGTCTCGATCAGCACGTCGCCGATCTCGTCGAGGCTCTGGATCCGCCCTTCGCCGCGTACCAGGAGCTGCTCGCCGGAGCGCACCAGGTAGCCGCCGCCCGCGGTCGCGTTGTTCTGCTCGAGCGCCTCGAACAGCTCGTTCAGCGAGACCTCGAGCGCGCGCAGCCGATCCGGCAACACCTCGACCTCGTAGGTCTTGAGCTCGCCGCCGAAGGAGTTGACCTCGACCACGCCCGGTACGGAGCGGAGCTCGTAGGCCACGAACCAGTCGAGCACCGTGCGCAGCTCCATCGGCGTGTAGCAGGCATCGGTGTCGGGTTTTCCAACTTCACACGGCTTTTCGGCGCGCACCTCGAACTGAAAGATCTCGCCGAGCCCGCTGCTCAGCGGGCCGAGCTCCGGCGAAGCGCCGGGTGGGAAGCGCTCGCGGGCCTGCGTCAGCCGCTCGGAGATCAGCTGCCGCGCGCGCAACAAATCCGTGCCCTCCTCGAACACGATCGTCACAGCGGACAGGCCGAACCGCGACACGCTGCGGATTTCTTCGACGCCCGGCAGCCCGCTCATCGCGGACTCGACCGGCGCGGTGATGGTGCGCTCGACGTCCACCGGGCCGAGCGCAGGCGCGTTGGTGAGCACCTGCACCTGGACGTTCGTGATGTCCGGCACGGCGTCGATCGGCAGGTCGCGCGCGCTTTGCACGCCCAGCGCCGCGACCATCGCCACGAACGCAAAGACCAGCAAGCGCCAGCGCAGGCAAAGCTCGAGCAGCTGCTTCATCGGCTCAGTGCTCGTGGCCTTCCGAGAGCTCTCCGCTCTTCAAGGCGCTCTTCAGCGTGAACGCGCCCGAGACCGCGAGTTTTTCGCCCTCCGCGAGGCCGGAGCGGATCTCGAAGAACCCGCCTGCGCGGCGTCCGAGCGCGACGGCGCGGGGCTGGAACGTGTTCGGCTCCTCCGTGGGTACGAACACCACGGTTTGCCCGTCGAGGGTGGCGACGGCTTCCGTTGGAACCACCAGCGTCCGCTCGTCGGCCGTGGCTCCGACCAGCTCGATGCTCCCGAACAGTCCGCTGCGCAGGCGGGGATCCGGAGCTCGTAGCGTGACCCGGACGGGCAGCGAGCGCGTCCGCTCGTCGAGCGCGGGCGCGACGTAGGTGATGGTTCCCGGCATCGACGCGTCGGGGAACGCATGCAAGCGCACCACGACCGCCGAGCCCGGCTGCACCCGCGACAGCTCGAGCTCCGGCACGTTGCCCTGCACGGACACCTTGCTGGGATCGGTCACGATGAAGGTGGGTTGATCGGGCGTCGCCGTTTCACCGAGCGTGCCGTGAAGCGCCACGACGACGCCGTCGATCGGTGCCGTCAAGGAGAGCTCCCCTGCGCTGCCCGAGCCGAACACCGACAATTGCCGGCGCAACCCCTCGACTTCCGCCTTCAGCTCGCCGACTTGAGCCTCGGCGTCGATCAGCGAGCGCTGGGCGGTGATGCCCTCGGTCGAGAGCTGCTGCTGGCGTTTGAGCGTGGACTCTGCAGCAGCGAGCCGCGCGCGGGCCTGATCGAGCCGGGCGCGCGCGCTGGAGACGTCGGTGGACGCGACGGCGCCGAGCAGCTGGCCGCGCCGCACGCGATCTCCGAGCGCGACCGAGACCTTGGT
>JALYWZ010000788.1 GCA_030852505.1 Myxococcota bacterium
GTGCCGGACAGCGTGCCGAGCTGCTGCGGCTCCTCGATCTCGATCGAGACGCCGTTTTCGATCGCGGTCACCGCGGCGTCGATGTTGGTGAGGCGCGTGCGAATGCGCTCGCCCATCTCCGACTGCACGACCTTTGCCACGTCGGCGTCGGTGATCATCAGCCGCTCGCTCGACAGCCAGGCTTCGAGGTCGCGACCCATCTCCTCGCAGGTCTGGTAGCGATCGCCGGGTTCTCGCGCGAGCGCGCGCAGCACGATCGCCTCGAGCCCGGGTGGGTAGCCTTCGAGCCGCTGGCTCGGCGGAGTTACGGGTTGCTCGAGCAGCTGGTACAGCGTCGCGAGCGCGTCTTCGCCGTGGAAGGGGCGCTCGCCCGTGCTGGCCTCGTAAAGGACGCAACCGAGCGCGAAGATGTCCGCGCGGCGGTCGACGTCTTTGGTGGTGACCTGCTCGGGCGCCATGTACGAGAGCTTGCCCTTGACCTCACCCGTCTGAGTCGGTGCGTGCACCTGACCGCGAGCCTTGGCCACGCCGAAGTCGGTGATCTTCACCTCGCCGACCGACGAGATCAGGATGTTCTGCGGGGAGACGTCGCGGTGGACGACGCCCATGCCTTCGCCGTCTTCACCCACCAGCTCGTGCGCCGCGTCCAGGCCCGAGCAGACGCGGGCCACGATGCGCGCCGCCATGCCGGGCTCGAGCCGCTTCTCGGGAGCCAGATCGAGCAGCTCGCGCAGCGAGCCGCCGTCCGAATAATCCATGACCAGGTACACGATGCCGCGCTCGCGCTCGAGCGCGTGGATCGCGCACACGTTGGGGTGCTGGATGACGGACGCGATCCGCGCCTCGTCGAGCAACACCTTCCAATAGCCTTCTGTTGCAGCGTCTTCGCTGATCGCCGTCTTGATGGCGACCAAGCGTTGACGAGTGAGAGCGCCGGGCTCGCGCGCTACCCAGACGCGCCCCATGCCACCGACGCCGATGGGTACTAGCAGTTGATAAGGACCCAGCGTGTCGCCGGGCTTGAGCGCAGATCCGGAAGTTGCCACGTGCAAGAACGAGCATAGCCGAGTGCTCGTCGCCTGGCACTGGTCTCCTCACTCTCGGAACGAGATACTCGAGGTGGGATTCACGGTCCCGGTGTCGGTGGCTTCAATATCTGCACTCTGCCTTCGAGGCGCCGGCTCACGTGCACGCGGTTGTCGGCGTCCACGATCACGACGCCCACGCCTTCCAGCGATTCGACGAGAGACAGGCCTTTTTCTGGCCCCAGGATGAAGACCGCGTCGTCCACGGCATCGGCGGTAAACGCGTCCTTCGCCCACACCGTGACGCTGCGCGATGCGGTGGCCGGATAACCGGTGCGCGGATCGATGATGTGGTGATAACGCCGACCGTTCACGACGAAGCTGCGCGCGTAGTCACCCGCGGTGCTGAAGGCGTGGTCTTCGAGCTCGATCGTCGCGAAGAACTCGCCGCTCGGCCCGCGCGGATCCTGGATACCGCTGACCCAGTGAGTGCCGTCGGGTTTCTTGCCCGCGCCGTACAGATCGCCACCGGCCTGCACGAGGAACGCGGTGAGCCCGGCGCGCTTCAACACGTCCGCTGCGCGATCGACGATGTAGCCCTTGGCGATGCCTCCGAGCCCGAGCTGGAAACCTTTCGGCAATCGCACACGCGCTCCGGGCGCGTCGAGCTCGACCTTCCGGTAGTCGATGTTCCGCTTCAAACGCGCGATCAGCTTCGGGTCCGGTAGCTTCGGGTTCTGCTCTTGATTGGTGCCGAACTTCCAAACGCCGCTCATGACCTGGAACGTGATGTCGAAGGTCCCCTCGGAGATCTTGCCGGCCCACAACGACTTCTCGAGCACGTCTTTCAGCTCAGTTCCGATCGGTACCCACTCGCCCGCGTGCCCGTTGACGCGCCCGATCTCGGTGTCGTCACGCCACTCGCTGAGCACGCCCTCGAGGCGGCGCATCTCGGCGGCTGCGGCGCGGAATGCCTGCTGTGCTGCCGCTTCGTCGACCTTCTGGTTCGTGTACGCGACGAAGTGCAGGCTCGTGCCCATCGCCGTGTCCTTGTGTTCGACCTTCACGGCCGTTCTGGCAACGGGCACGGCAGAGCTCGTCGTGAGCGGCGTTGCGCTCGCGCCGCTCGCTCCGGACGATGGACCGGGCCTGGGTTCGGAGCGCGGACAGCCGCCCGCGAGCAATGGAAAAATCAGCGTAAACGCCGAGTGCGCGAGAGCGCGAGAGCGTGACCTGGGCATTGCGGCGCGCATCGTAACCATTCTCGGCTATGCTCCGCCAATGCTGGACCGAACGCGGTTGGACCGAGCGGTCGACGAGCTCGGATCGGCGCTGGAAGCGCTGGCGATTCGCATCCACGAGAGCCCCGAGCTCGCCTACGACGAGCACCAGGCCGCAGCCTGGATCTCGGAGCTCGTCGAGAAGCAAGGTACGCCCGTCGAGCGCTCGCTCGGCGGCTTGCCGACGGCGTTTCGGGCACGTGCGGGAAACGGCTCCGGACCGCGCGTGGCGATCCTCGCCGAGTACGACGCCTTGCCGGAGATTGGCCATGCCTGCGGCCACAATCTGATCGCGGCCGGCGCAGTGGGCGCCTTTCTCGCGCTCTCACGCCACGCGGCGGAGCTCGGCGGCTCGGTCGAGCTGATCGGCACGCCGGCGGAAGAGGGCGGCGCGGGCAAGGTGCGCTTGCTCGAGGCCGGAGCCTTCGCCGGCATCGACGCCGCGATGATGTACCACCCGTACGATCGCGACATCCTCTCGCACCCGGCGCTCGCCACGCGGCGCGTGACGCTCACGTTCAACGGTGCACCGGCTCACGCCGCGATCGCTCCATGGGAGGGGCAGAGCGCGCTCGCGGCGTGCATGGAGACGTTCCGGCTGATCGACGCGCAGCGCGTGCTGTTCCGTGACGGTGTGCGCGTCCACGGCATCATCACCGACGGCGGGCAGGCCGTGAACGTGATCCCCGAGCGCGCAGCCAGCGTATTTCTGGTGCGTGCGCCGGAGGTCGCCGAGCTCGAGCGCGTCGCGGCCGTCGTCGAACGCTGCGCCCGGGGCGCGGCGCTGGCG
>JALYWZ010000789.1 GCA_030852505.1 Myxococcota bacterium
CGGCTGTTCCTTGGCCGGATCGTCGCTCGGCGCGCGCGCATCCTCGCCCGGCCGGTCCTCGTTGCTCGCGACGCGCGTCTCCGTGGCGTTGCCCGGCTGATCGCCGATGCCGCCCGCGTTCGCACCCGGCGTGGGCTTCGGATCGTTCTCGTCGTTCGAGGTGATCCGCGCTTGGGTCTGCTCGCGCACCTTGTTGTTGTGCTCGCCGAGGAACTCCGCGTCGGGGTTGTCCGCCTGGTTCTTGTTCTCGACGTGCTGGCGCACGGAGATCTTCTTCTGGAGCATCAGCTCCTGCGCGGCCTTCTGCTGCTCCTCGGTGAGCTCCGCCTTCTTCTCGGGCTCGGGCGGCTTCACTTCGGGCTTCGGTTGCTGCTCTTCCGGCTCGGCGCGATCCTCGGGAGCGGTCTCCGGCTGCCTTTCGGCGAGCGCGTCCTCCGCGCTCTCTTCCGGAGCGCTGGCTGGATCTTCCGGAGTCTCGCTCGGGTCGGCGGGCGGCTCGACTGGCTCCTCGGAGTCGAAGGTCACTTCGATGGTCGGTTCGTTGCGGGTCTTGACGTAGTTCCGCACCCCTTCGGCGAAGCGCTGGAGCTCGAGCCGCTCGCCGAACCAGTCCGAGACCTTGTCGGCGCCGCCGCCGCTCAGCAGGTGGATGAGCACCGCGGTCGCTATCCACAGAAACAGCGGGATGTGCGCGTCGCGCGGCATGTCGGCCGGCCGATCCCGGCCGTCCGCGAAAGCTAACACCCGGGGTCGCCAACAGCAATTCGGCTCGGAAAATCGCGCACCGTAATAGAATCGAGCCGATGGCGGACCGGGACGCTGGAGCTGTGGCAAACAGGGAGGCGAAGCCCCGGTTTCCGCTCCACCTGCAGATCGTGACCGGCATCGTCATCGGGCTCCTGCTCGGCCCGATCCTCGGCAGGGACGCGAGCCGTCTGGGCGACATCGGCAAGCTGGTGATCCAATTGATCAAGGCGGCCGCGGCCCCGCTGCTGTTCCTGTCGATCGTCCAGGCGATCCTGAAGACCGAGGTGCAGGCGCGCGCGGCGCTGCGGCTGTTCTTCTGGGCGACGGTCAACGCCTCGATCGCCCTCGCTTTCGGTTTATTGCTTTCGAACCTGATCCAGCCAGGCCGGAGCCTCGCCGGGTTCGTCCCCGCGAAACCGGAAGAGATCGCTGCCTTCGCCAACAAGAAGGTCGACCTGATGGGCGTCGTCGGAGGCGTCGTGCCGAACAGCCTGGTCGAGCCCTTCGTGGAGAACACGGTGCTCGCGATCGTGCTGATCGCCGTGCTCGTCGGCGCCGCGTTGCGCACGGTGCGCAAGGAACGGCTCGCCGCGGGGGAACCGGGCATCGCCGTCATCGAGGACGCCGTCGACGCGCTCTTGCGCGCGATGGAGGTCGTGCTCGGCTGGGTGATCAAGCTGATCCCATTCGCCGTGTTCGGCGTCGTGGCGCGCTCCGTCGGCGAGCACGGCTACGCTCCGCTCCACGGCCTCGGCGTTTATGTGCTGGTCGGCGTGGCCGGGCTGCTCTTGCACCCGCTGATCACGTATCAGGTCTGGTTGGTGTTCGTGGCGCGCATGCCGCTGGCGCGCTTCTGGCGAGAGGCCAAGGTTCCGATGGCTTATGCCGTGGGCGCCAACAGCAGCCTCGCCACCTTGCCGATCACGTTGCGCGCGCTGGATCGGCTCGGCGTAAAGAAGTCCGCGTCGGCGCTCGGCGCCTGCGTCGGAACCAACTTCAACAACGACGGCATCATCCTGTACGAGGGCATGGCCGTGCTGTTCGTGGCGCAGGCGAGCGGCATCCCGTTGTCCATCCCGCAACAAGCGCTGGTCGCGTTCGTGTGCATGGTGGCCGCGATGGGCGTCGCCGGCGTGCCGGAGGCAGGCTTCGTCTCGCTCGCGCTGGTTTTGAACACCGTGGGCTTGCCGATCGAGATCTTGCCGCTGCTACTCACGGTGGATTGGATCATCGCCCGCGGCAGGTCCGTCACCAACGTGCTGAGCGACATGGTGCTGTCGATCTTGCTCGATCGAGGCGGGGGGCGGGCCGAGGACTCAGCTCTGGTTCGGGAACTCTCGCCTTAGGTACTCTTCGAGCGCAGTGCGCCAGGGCCGGGGCGGTTTGCCGAGCGCGGCTTCGACCTTTGCCGTGTCGAGCACGGAGTGCGCGGGGCGCGGTGCCGGTCGCGGAAACTCCGCCGTAGTCACGGCCAGGACGCGCTCGGCACGGAGGGCCAGGCCCTGGGCCAGACACGCCTCGCGGATGGCGACGGCGAAGCCGTGCCAGCTCGTCTCGCCGGCATTCGCGAAGTGGTACACACCCGGTTCGGCCGCCGCTTCGCCGCCGAGCCCGACCAGCGCGAGCAACGCTTCCGCGAGATCTTCGGTGTACGTCGGTCTGCCGTGTTGGTCGGACACGACGCGGACCTCGTCGCGGTCTCGCATCAGATTGACCATGGTCTTCACGAAGTTCGCTCCGTGAAGGCCGAACAACCACGAGGTGCGCACCACGTAGACGCGGCCGCCCGCGCGCGCGGTCTCGAGCACGAGCCGTTCTCCTTCGAGCTTGCTCTGGGCGTAAACGCCACGCGGCGCAGTGACTGCCGTCTCTCGGTACGGCGTATTTCCCTCGCCCCCGAACACGTAGTCGGTCGAGACGTGCACGAGGGGCGCGCCGACGTCGAGCGCTGCGCGCGAAAGCACGCCGGCTCCCCGACCATTGACGCGAAACGCCACTTCTCGCTCCGCTTCCGCCAGATCCACCTGAGTGAACCCCGCCGCGTTGATCACGACGGACGGGCGCTCGCGCTGCGCGAAAGCGAATACCTGAGTTTCGTCCGCGATGTCGAGCTCGCGATCGGTGGGGAAGCAATCAACATCGCGCCGCGCGAGCTCGCGGGCGAGCGCGAGGCCCAGCATGCCCTGCGCACCGGTCAACCAGACGCGCGTCATCCGCGGATCCGGCGGGCGAAGCTCGCGAACGGTTCGCCCTTCTCGTCGCGCGCCGATAGAATCGGGTCTGCCACCGGCCACTCGACGCCAATGTCTGGATCGTTCCAGGCGATCGTGCACTCCGTCGCGCCGT
>JALYWZ010000184.1 GCA_030852505.1 Myxococcota bacterium
CTTGCATGCCGCCCCGGGCCGCGATTCCGCCGATCGGGCCGCCGATCGCGGTCGCCACCATCGGCAGCGCCTTGCGCGCCAGGCCCTTCAGGACGCCGCCCAGGCTGTTGCCCGTCGCCGCCTTCACGCTGCGGCCAACCTTGCGCGCGACCTTGCGGATCAGGCCGCCGAGGAACTGGTCGAGCTCGGCCTCGCTGCCGACCGATAGCAGCCGGGCTGCGGACTCGAGCTCTTCTTCTTCTTCTTCTTCGAGCTCGTTCTCTTCGGCCTCGTCTTCGTATTCGTCTTCCTCTTCGAGCTCGTAGAGCTCGTCTTCGAGCTCACGCTCGTCTTGGGCTTCGCTCGCGTACTCGCTTTCTTCTTCGCCCTCCCACTCCATCGATTCCTGTTCGGTGGTCTCCAGTGCTGACAAGTCGTGCATGTGAGCTCCTCGGGTGTGCGGAGCGGATGGCAACGTCCGTGCCAGCGCCTGGGCCGTTCGAAACGAGCGCTGCGGCGAAACGAGCTTCGTTCGGCCCCCCCGGAGCCGCGTCGTCTGCGAAGCGAGCTTCGGTCACGTTGAGTAGGACTCGCAATCATCAGCGCGCTCGACGTGAACGTTCGGGTCGCACCTTTGGCCCCTAATCAACCCGCTATGTCGTTCGCACGTCGGGGCGGCTATCGATCGACGCGCCACGATGGTTCGAACGGAGTTCTCGGTTCAGCTCGTGCGCTTTCTCGGGTGTGAGGTCCGTCCCGGTTTCTGCGAAGAGCTCGCGGCGCGCGGCCTGGTCCCGGGTGATTCGGGCCCCGAGCTCGTGCTCTTCGAGCGCTTCGACGCGGACCTGCCGGCGCTGTTCGCGGCTGGACAATCGCTCGCGATCGCCCTCACTCCGGAGGCGCTGCAGCAAGCCACCGTGCCGCTGCTACGCGGCGGCGCGCTCGACGTGCTGGATGCCCGCTCGCCGGCCTTTGCAGAGCGCGCGTACGCGCTGATCGAGCACCGCGCGCGGATCGATCGGCTCCTCGAATCACCGCTGGTGAGCCAGAACATCGCGGGCACGAGCCGCCGCTTCCGCGACACGCTGCGGCGTCTCGTCGAGCTGTCGCAGACGGAGGCTTCGGTGCTCTTGGCGGGCGAGACCGGTACCGGCAAGGAGCTGATGGCGCGCCTGCTCCACGGCCTCGACCCGCGCGAGAAGAAGGGAGCGCTGGTCGTGCTCGACTGTACGACTCTGGTCGCGGAGCTCTCGGGGAGCGAGCTGTTCGGCCACGAACGGGGCGCGTTCACGGGCGCGCTCACCGCGCGCGAAGGCGTGATCGCCCAAGCCGAGAACGGCACGCTGTTCCTCGACGAGATCGGCGAGCTCTCGCTTTCGCTCCAGGCCCAGCTCTTACGCTTGATTCAGGAGCGCTCGTACCGGCGCGTCGGCTCGGACAACTGGCGCAACTCGAGTTTTCGGCTGATCTGCGCCACCCATCGCGATCTCGAGGCGGAGGTTCAGCAGGGCCGGTTTCGCGCCGACCTGTTCTACCGGCTCGCGGGTTCGAGCGTGCGGCTACCGAGCCTCCGCGAACGGCCGGGCGACGTGGTCCCGCTCGCGCGCTTCTTCCTCCGCGACGTCTCGAAGGGACGCTATTCCGAGTTCGACCGAATGGTCGAGGATCACCTGGCTTCACGCGCGTTTCCGGGGAACGTGCGCGAGCTGCGGCAGCTCGTGGGGCGCTCGTTCCATCGCTGGGTCGGGCCGGGACCGCTCGGTTATTCGTCGCTGCCCGAGGAGGAGTGGTCGCTGCCAGCGGTGGACCTCGAGCGCGAGCTCGAACCGGCGCTCCGGAAGGCGCTCGCGGCGCGAATGGGGCTGAAAGAGATCGGTCACCTCTCGCGCGAGCTCACCGTCAAGCTCGCGATCGAGGACGCTGGCGGCAATTTGCAACGCGCCGCGGAGCTGCTCGGCGTCACCGATCGCGCGTTGCAGATGCGCCGCGCGCAGAAGCTCGAAGCCTGAGCCTGGCATGTTGGTTGCTTGGCGCTCCGCGTCGGAGTGAGCCGCGATGCAAGACAGCGCTTTCGAAGTCGAGCCGTTCGATCAGTTTTCGAGCGAGGCCGAGCCCTACGCCGCGGCCCTGGCCGCTTCCGCGCCGGAGGTCACGCTGAAGAGCGTCCGCGTCGGGTCCGTGCTGAGCACGCGTCCGCGCTACCTCGGCAGCCGGGCGTATCAGGGCTGGTACGTCGCGCGCGCCGACTCGAGGGTTCCGGCAGGGATCCGCCAGACACGGATCGTCGAAATCACGGGCCGGCTCCAGATCGCCGAGGCCAAAGCGCGGCGAAATCATGATCCGCGGAAAGACAAGCTCTGGTCGCTGCGCGGCGCCGAGGTCTCCACGGCGCCGTTCACGACGCCGAGCGACGCGGCGCTGTTCGGCACCGCAAGCGTCGTCAAGCTGGCGAAAGACGGCTCGTTCCGCACGTCGACGGTGGTCGGCTTCGACGGGTTCCCGCATCCGTTCCGGGTGCAGGTCGCGGTGAAGCTCGCGAACGGCAAGATCTTCCGCACGCGGCTCGAGTTGTCACCGGTGCAGATCGATCTCGAGCGCTTCCTATCGATCGTGGGCCCCAAGGAGGGCGCGGTGCGGCAGTCGCGCCTCGAGTTCTTGGCTTCGGTCCGCAAGATCTACCAGGGCGGCCCGGGCGACCCGCTTGCCGGCGCTTTCGACCTCGTGTTGTACAGGCACCGCGGCGTGCGGGTGTTGTTCGAGCAGGACCAGGCCATGCGAGCCTGGCTGAAGCAGCAGGAAGAAATCTACGCCGACGGCGAGCTCGTCGACATCGGTCACGTGCTCGCGGGTATCGAGGGCGCGTCGAAGCAGCTCCCTTCGAAAGATCAGCAGATCCCGGTCCCCGTGCGCCCCGACCTGATCGTCACCTGGGCAGGCGACTTGGGCAGTGTGCTTCAGCACCACATGGCGGGCATCGTCGCGGCGGTCGCGCAGAAGCGGACTCCGAACTGGGAAGAGTACTTGAAACGAGCCGCGCGCGCCGATCTGGTCGGCGACATCGACGGCGTGAACCTCGGCAGCGTGTACGACCCGAACGACTCGCTGACCGGCAACCTGAAGGCGTACTACGGCAAGAAGAGCGCGCGGCGTTTTCATGAGTTCATCGCCAACACCCGCGACATCCACGGAAAACCGGCGCTGCCGCTGGTCGTCCAAGACGGCCTGCCGCGCCTATCCTCGGCGGCGTGGGGCTTCATCGCCGAGAGCGTGCGCTCGTACCTGATCCCGTTCTGGATCACCGGGAGATTGAAGGCCGGTGTCGCACCCGCCCACTACCCGCTGATCGACCGAATCCTCGATCCGAAGTCACCCGAGATCCGAGCCGTGGTCGCTCACTTCGTGCGCTTCCTGGAGACGGGGCTCGAGTACGAGACCTGGGCGGCGCCATAGCGCGCGGCGCCGCGCCGAGCCTCGCCGTCGGGCTCGGGCAGGTGGGTGACTTTTACGCGGTCGAGGCAAGCGACGACGAAAACACGCGGGGCCCGGCAGTGTGCCGAAAGGAGCCACTCGCCTGCCCTGCTCGGGGCCGGGGATTGGGCTAGGTAACCCGTTCCGTGAGAGTCGTCCCGAAGCTCGCGCTCGCCCTGTTCGCTGGTGTGTTCGTCGTGGTCGCAGTGTTCACCGCCATGCGCGTTCGCAGCGAGATCCTGCTGTTCGACCAGGATGTGCGGCGCGATCAGCGGATTGTCGGGGTCACGGCCGGCGCGGCGCTCGCCAAGACGCGCATGCGCGAAGACGCAGTGCGGCTCGCCCGGCGCGTGGACGCTTCGCGAGAGTTCATGCGCGTCCGGTTCGTTTCGCTCGGGCCTTCTCCAGACAAGGACCTGACGCCGCTGGTCGCCGTCGGCAGGCTGCCCGCGCGTGGCGAGTGGAAGCAAATCGTGAAACCGCGCGAGGTAGGCGGCTCGGCCGACCTGCTCCTGACCTACGTCGGCGCGCCCGTGGTCGACGAGCCCTACGGCGCCATCGAGCTGTCGCAGCCGCTGGCGTCCCGCGCCGAGTACATCTGGCGCGGCATCTGGACCTGGCTCGCGTCGAGCCTGGCGATGGTGCTCGTGGGCGGGCTCACCGTGGCCTTGATTGGCGCCAAGGTCGTGGGGCAGCCCGTTTCTCAGCTGATCCACGCCACGCGCCAGATCGCGGAGGGCAACCGCGACGTGCTGCAGACGATCCGCCGGCGCGATGAGTTCGGCGAGCTCGCGGACGCGCTGCGGTCCATGAGCCGTGAGATCGACGCGGAGCGCTCGCGCACGAAGAGCGAAGCCGAAGCGCGGATCCGCGCGTCGGAGCAGCTGCGGCACGCAGAACGACTGACGACGCTCGGCAAGCTCGCTTCCGTGCTCGCCCACGAGATCGGCACGCCGCTGAACGTGATAGCCGGGCACGGCAAGCTGATCGCCACCGGAAAAATGACCGCGGAAGCGATCGCGGAGAGCGCCTCCGTGATCGGCGAGCAGAGCGATCGCATCACGCGGATCGTGCGGCGGATCCTGGACTACGCGCGGCGCAGGCCCGCGCGGCGCACGCGGCTCGACGCGGCCGACGCGGTGAGGCAAGCCGGAGCGCTCTTGCGCGGGCTAGCGGAGCAGCGCCAGGTATCGTTGGTCTTGCCCGAGCGGGGTGGTGAGCTGATGCTGGACGCGGATCCGGATCAGCTGCAGCAAGCCATCACCAATCTGGCGCTGAACGCGATTCAGGTGAGCCCGCCGCGCGCCGTCGTGCGCATCACGCTGTCGGAGATCCGCGGCGCCGAAAACTGGGTGACGATCTCCGTGCACGATGCCGGACCCGGCATCGACAGCGAGGTTCGCGAGCGCATCTTCGAGCCCTTTTTCACGACCAAGCCGCCCGGCGAAGGCACGGGGCTCGGCCTCACGGTCGTGAAGGACATCGTCGAGGAGCACGGCGGCTTCGCCGAAGTGGTGGCCGGCCCCGCGGGGGGGTCGGTGTTCACGCTGTGTTTGCCGAGGAGCGAAGGAACCGATGCCGGCTAGGACTCTAATCGTTGACGATGATCAGGCGACCTGCCGGATGATCGAGCTCGGGCTGACCGCTGGAGGGCACACGGTGGCCGTCGCGGGCAGCGTGCGCAAGGCCGCCGAGGTGGCGCAGACGTTCGAGCCCGAGGTCGTGGTCACCGACCTGAATCTGGGGCAGGCCTCGGGGCTCGAGCTGTGCCGGAGCTTCGCCGACACCTGGCCCGACGTGCCGGTGATCGTGGTGACGGCGTTCGGCAGCCTGGATACGGCCGTCGAAGCGCTGCGCGCCGGGGCGTACGATTTCATCACCAAGCCCTTCGACATCCAGACGCTGACTCTGGTGGTGGAGCGCGCGCACCAGCACCATCGGCTGAAGAGCGAGGTCAAGCGGCTGCGGGCCGCGATCGGGCAGGCGGGTTGGGGCGACGACATCGTCGGGACCAGCGGGCCGATCGTCGAGCTGCGCTCGGTGCTGGAGCGGATCGCCGGCACCGAGACCACCGTGCTGATCACGGGCGAGACCGGCACCGGCAAGGAGGTCGCGGCGCGGGCCCTGCACCAGCACGGCAAGCGCCGGACCGGCCCATTCGTCGCCATCAACTGCACGGCCCTGCCGGAGGCGCTGCTCGAGAGCGAGCTGTTCGGGCACGTGCGCGGCGCCTTCACGGACGCGCGCTCGAGCCGCGCCGGGCTGTTCGTCGACGCCCACAACGGCACGCTGTTTCTCGACGAGATCGGGGACATGCCGCTCGGCGTGCAGGCCAAGCTGCTGCGCGCCATCGAGGAGCGCCGGGTGCGGCCGGTCGGTGGCGACGTCGAGATCCCCTTCGACGCGCGCATCATCGCCGCGACCAACCGCGATCTCGAGCAGGCCGTGCAGGACGGCGCGTTCCGTGAAGACCTGTTTTATCGCCTGAACGTCGTGAACGTGGCGCTCCCCGCGCTGCGCTCCCGCGGCGGGGACATCTTGCTCCTGGCACAACACTTCCTGGCTCAGTTCGCGTCACAGGCGAAGCCGGGCGTGGTCGGCATCTCGAAGAACGCCGCGGAAAAGCTGCTGGTCTATACCTGGCCCGGCAACGTCCGCGAGCTTCGCAACGCCATCCAGGCGGCCGTCGCGCTCACGCGCTTCGATCACATCGGCGCGGAGGATCTGCCCGAGCGCATCCGCACCTTCGAAGCGCGCCACGTGCTCGTCGCCGGCGACGATCTCGAAGAGCTCGCGTCGCTCGAGGAGGTCGAGAAGCGCTACATCCTCAAGGTGCTGCAAGCGGCCGGCGGCAACAAATCGCTCGCAGCTAAGCGGCTCGGCGTCGGCCGGCGCACGCTGTATCGCAAGCTGGGCGAATACGGCGTCGAGTGAGCTGGATCATTTTGGCACATTGAATCGAAACGGCGCAAATCGAGCCGGCCCGAACACGGGATTGCGGCCGATATACGCCAAGAAGTGACTGGTGCACGGATATCGCACCAGCGGCACGGCCAATGCAGTGGGGCCCACGTGTCGAACTGCGTTGCGCTGCTCGCCGAATCCGATCGCGGCCTCCGAAGTCTCATGGGTCGTACCCTGGCCGAGTCGGGCTATGTGCTCTCCGAAAGCTCGAACGAGCTGCAGCTCGAAGCCAGCCTTCGCGTCCAGCCGTTTCTGGGCGCGAGGATCGCGCTGCTCGTGCTCTCTTCGTCGTTGGCGACGCGCTGCGCGCGCTCGATTGCAACCGCTGCGCGCGAGCGGATCCGCTGCGGGCTCCGGCCGGCGCGACTGATCCTGACCTGTGAGTTCGGCACGCTCGCGGCGCTCCACCCGCCGGAGCTCGGAGCGTGCGTGTCCGTCGGCGTGCTGGAGAAGCCGTTCGACCTGCACGAGCTGCGAGCCCTGGCGCTGGAGGGCCTGTACTCGTCCACGACGGCGAGCGTCCATGGCGGTTAGTCTGAAACGCGGCCTCGTGCAGACCGGCGCGGTCATCGCGCTGCTCTGCCCGTGCTCGGCACGGAGCGAGGCCGCACCTCAGCCACCGACGTCGCTCGAACCGAACAAGGACAAGCAGAAGGTCGAAGTCTCGTACGTTCACCGCGAGGTTCGAGCCTGCACGCCGATCCCCGCCAATTCTCCGAAGGCGTGCTCCGCGCAGACCAGCGACACGGGCGTGGCGACGAGCGTGGCCTTCGAGCCCTTGTCGGTGCGCGCCGGGGCGCCGAGCCCGATCAGCCGCGTGCTCCTGAGCTTCGGCGATGCTCCCGGGCCACAGAAGCAGATCGTCGAGCTCGCGGTGGGAGAGTGGGCGATCGAGTGGCCTGGCTGTCCCGACGCGGGGCGCCTGACCATCGCCGCAGACAGCCCGACCACGCCGAGCGTGGCGCTGCAAGCGCTCGCCGGACGCTGCGAGCTGTCCCGAAGCGGCTGCAACCTGGTCGCCGACGCGCTCGAACAGCGAGTCACGATCGGTCGCTGAGGCGCCCGAGACCGCCACCGCGTCGCTTTTGGGCCAGCGCTGGGCACCGCTCGTGCCAGCCGAGCGTCGCGCTCGACGCTAGCGGCTGGAGGGGGTTCGGGTGGGCCAAGACAGACTTGAACTGTCAGCCAACGGATTAAGAGTCCGCTGCTCTACCAATTGAGCTATTGGCCCGAAGTTAAGGCTCTGAAAAGACCGAGGAAGCGCGCGCGATCTGACACGAGTTCGGCGTGAGGTCAACCCTTGATCTCGGGAACGGAGGAACCTGCGCGCTAGGGCCGCGTATCGATGATGTGTAGCTGCCGCGGATCGGTCGCCGGCCGGATGGTGCGGCGGCGCGGGTAGTGGAGCTGCCACCAGTCCTGGGCTCTGTCCTCGGTCCAGGCCTTGTTCTGGGGCACGGGGATGGCCCTCAGCAAGGCTCCGAGGGCTCGGGCGCTCGCGGGGCGGTCGTCCGGGGATTTGGCGAGGCACGATGCGAGCACGGTCTCGAGCTCGGGCGGGATCCAATCGGCGATCAGCGTGCGCAGATCGGGCGGCGCGGACGAGACGTGGGCGATCATCACGCGCATCGGCGTGTCGGCCTCGAACACCGGGCGGCCGGTGAGCAGATAAAAGGCGACGCAGCCGAGCGAATACAGATCGGCGCGGCCGTCGAGCTCGTGTCCCAGGGCTTGTTCGGGCGCCATATACTGGGG
>JALYWZ010000185.1 GCA_030852505.1 Myxococcota bacterium
GGCGGAGGGCTCGGAATCGCCGGAAAATAGCCTGCGCCCCGAGCACGACGGCAACCGCACAGCCCAACGCATCGTGCGGCTGAGCCGCGGCCTCGGCGCCGGTGGCTCGTACCGCGGGGAGGCGCTGCGCCGGGTCGTGCTGAGGCTCGGCCGTGCGCTCGAGTCGGTTGCCGATGCGCGCGGGCAGAGCGAGCTCGTCGATACGGGCTCGGGCGCTGACGCGCTGTCCGAGGTCGAGACCGCGCTCGAAGATCTGGGCCGGTTGATGCGCGGCGCTGCCCGGCGTTTGCTCGGCGACGAAGGCCAGGAGATCCCGGTCGTCACCGAAGCGCCTTCGCTGTCCGCCCTGGTCGAGCGCGCCGTGAGCAGCGGTGTCCCCGCCAACCAAAGCCAGCTCGAGCTGTCGATCCGCGGCACGGTCTCCGACGTGCCTCCCGCCCTCGGCTCGGCCGTCGCGTCCGTGCTGGAGCGGATCGAGGAGCTGCCCGTGGCGGCTGCGAGCGACCTGTTCCCGATCCCGCTCGAGCGCCGGAAGTCGCAGCTGCCCGACTGGCTCTTGCCCCAGCGCACGATCGGCGCATTCTACGTGATCCGCGCGCTCGGGAGCGGCGGCGCGAGCTCGGTGTTCTTGGCGCGTCGCCTGGAGGAGCGCAACAACCCGAAGGCCGAGGGCTTCGCGCTCAAGGTGCCGGACTACGATCCGACCACGGCGCGCAGCCTGTCGGAGCAAGAGTTCTTGCAGCTGTTCCGCGAGGAGGCCGGCGCGCTCCTGGCCCTGCCGCAGCACCCGAACCTTGCCCGGTTCGTGACGTTCGACGTCGGCGCGCGGCCGAAGCCGATCCTGGTGATGGAAGCGATCCGCGGCCCGAGCCTCGATCGCTTGATCCGCAACCGCTCGCTGACGACGCAGGCGGTGCTGAGCCTGTTGGACGGCATCCTGGCGGGCATCGAGGTGATGCACGACGTGGGAGTCGCGCACCTCGACATCAAGCCCTCCAACGTGATCGTGCGCGACGGAGAGACGCCGGTGCTCGTGGACTTTGGGCTCAGCGGTCGTCACCTGCGTCCGGGCTGCGGCAGCGTCCATTATTGTTCGCCCGAGGTCTTGGGCGTCGCCCCCGAGGGCGCCCCGAAGACGCCGCTGCCCGCGGATATCTACGCGTTCGGCGCGATGGCATTCGAGGCGCTCACGACGACGCTGCTGTTCGACGGCAACGACGAGATGAGCATCGCTCAGGCGCACGTCGCCCACGACGGCTGGCCGCCGCGGCTCGCCACGTACGCCCATGCGCCGCTCACCCGCGACATCGCGACCTTGCTCGCGGCCTGCTTGCGCCGCGACCTGCGCCACCGTCCGACGGCCACCCAGGTGCGGCGCGCCCTGGCCGGCCTGGTGCGGGACCTCGAGAAGCTCGGCTGGCCGCTTTTGCCGGCCAAGCGACGCACCGCCTGAGCGAAGAAGCGCACGTCAGCCGTGCACGAACACGACCGTGCCGGTGAGCGGTAAGAGCGCTCCGTGCCAGCCGTCCGGCACTTTGGGCTCGGTGAAGAAGAACAGCCAGCGCGCGTCTTCCGGCGACAGGTTGATGCAGCCGTGGCTCTTCGGGATCCCGAAGCGATCGTGCCAGTAGGCGCCGTGCAGCGCGTAGCCTTGATCGAAGTACTGTACGTAGGGCACGTCGCGCAGCTCGAACTCTTCCCCTGCCTCGTCCGAGCTCATCGTGCTCGTCACGTGCTTGGTGTGGATCCGAAAGATGCCGCGCTTGGTGGCGGTGGTGTGCTCGGGATCTTCGAGCCCCGCCTCACCGCTCGAGATCAGCGTCGCGTACATCGCCTGATCGCCGTGGTAGGCGACCAGCGTCTGCTTGCTCAGGTTCACGTCCAGCCACTTCTCCCCGTTCTTGCCGAAGCCCGGTAAACGCTTGACTGGATCGAGCCGCGAAGCGTCGGCATCGCTCAGCCACTGGCCGTCTTCCGTCTCGTAGTGCAGGCGGGAGCGGAAGAATTTCTGCTTGCCGCTGAGCTTCAGGGCAGCGCGATAGGGCGCGGCTCCGGCGTTGACGAGCTTCCCCGCCTCGAGCTTCCACAGGCGAGCCTTCGGCGAGCGCACGAACGCGAACGGGAACGCGATGTCTTTGCCGGGTACCACGCCGTGGAAGTCGGAGCCGCGGATCGGGCGGAAACGGTCGAGCGGCGCCACGGTCAGCTGCGACGTGAGGCCGTAACGACGCCCCTGCCAGACGAAGCTCTTCAGGAACGAGTACCCCGCGCGCGGGCGCATGGTCGGCGCTTCCTCCTGGTCGTCGTCGTCCGCGTGTCCGAAGTCGGGCAGACGCGAGGCCGGAGTCAGGAACGGCGGCACGCCCGCCGTCGTGCGCTCCTTCCAGAGGAGCGCGGGATCGGGCGCCGGACCGGCGCCACCGAGCCAGACCTCCTGCGCGTAGCTCGCGCCGCGCTCTCCCTCGGTCGAGAGCCAGGTGGCCATGCGCTCTTCGAGCCCCGGCTCCGCGCTCGCGAGCTCCTCCGTGCTCGGCAGACCTCGGTACAGGGGTCCGGGGCGGCGAACCGTGCCGTAGACGTAGGGCAGCTTGCGGGAAAAGTCGGGTCGAGCGTCGCGTGTGGCGCGCACGATCGGATCGTCGGGCGAGAACGTCGCGCCCGAGCTGCACACGAAGCCGCGCGGCTTCACGGGATACCAGCCGCTCGCGCAGCCCTCGGTTCCAGCGCTCGCGGCAGAGCTCGGCACCGAGGCCCCCGCGCGCAGGTAGCCGAGGCGCGCTGCGCCCCGCCGCGGCTCGGCATAGATCCAGGTTCGCGGTCGCCGCGAGTAGATCCGAGGTCCGCTTTCGGGCGTCGTTCCAGCGTTGCTCTGCCCCGAAACCGCGGCTTCTGGCCCCGAACCAGGCGGGCTCGAAGGCGCCGGCTTTGCGTCAGCGGCGCGAGAAAGAGCCGGCGTTGGGCTAGGATTTCGCTCACAGCCGACGGCCGCGACGGCGCAGCCGGCGAGCGCGAGCAGCGGGTGGCGCAGGAAATCCATCAGACCCCGCGTTTTAGCGTCGGCTGACGGCCTCGAGCCAGGAAACTGCTGAACCCAGGGCCGGACGGCGGAAGGCTGGCGCAGTCACACCCCCTGATGTACTCCCGTGGCGCGCGTGAGGTCGCTTCGCTCTATTCGCCCCGGGATCATCACGGTCGAACGCCGCTCGTCGATCGGTCCCACCTTGTTGTTCGCCCCGTTGGTCGTGACGACGGTCGCGTTGCCGTGGTGGTTCGACGCGAGCCTGCTCGGCTGCGCCGTGACCACGCTCGCAGGCCTCGTGTGGGTGGGCGGGGCCGCGCTGCTCGCAGCACGAAAGGCGCCGGTCGACGTGGTGATCCCGCCCGAGGCGGAGCTCGTCCTCGCCGAGCCGCCCGAGGGAGACGACGCGACCTATCGCGTCTTGATCCAGGGCCGTGGCAGCCTCGAGCCGCTGCTCGAGTACCGCGATCCGGCCCGCGCGCTGATCGATCTCCGGCGTCTGCGCGACGAGCTCGGTCTGCCGGTGCGAGCCGGCTGGGGGCTCTCGCAGAGCGCCCTCGCTTGCTCCGAGCAATCGGCGCCGGCCACGCTGCGTGCCCTCGAAGTGCGCGGACCGCGCTGGCAAGCTCAGGGCCGCACCGCGCTCGCCGCTTGCCTGGGCTCGCTGTTCATCCTCGGGGTCACGGTCTTCACCTTCTCCAAGGTCGCCTCACCCCCGACGGCGCTCGGCCGCTGCTTGCCGCTCGTGTTCGCCACCCTGGTCGCGCTCTCGGGCCTCTTGTTGCTGCTGCTGCGGATCCGCGTCCGGGTAAGCCCGGACGGGATCCGCTTCGACACCGCGATCCTGACCTTGAGCCTGTGCCCCGGCGAGCTCGCCGAGCGGGAAATCCTGCGCGCCGACGCGGTGGGAGCGTGTGGCCGCCGCCCACAACACGTGCTGGTTCAGACTCCGCGCGGGCCGCGCTCGCTGCCGCTGTGTGGTCCGGCCGCGCACGCGGTCAGCGCCGCAATCGTCGCCGAGCCCGCTCGTCCCAAAGACTCGGGCGTGTCGTGGACGCCGGCCGCGCGCGATCGCGCCCGCCCATTGGAGGAAAATCCGTGTTGAACCGCTGCTCGTACGCCTTCGCGTTCATGCTCGTGTGCGGCGTTGCACACGCGGAACCATCGCCGCGCGCCTCGTCGTCCACAGACGATCTCCGCGTGCGCGGTGAGCACCGCCGCCTGCCCCCGGAGGTCCTCGAGCGCCTGCGCAAACGCGTGCGCACACCCGCCGACGGCAACCGCGCGGCGGGGCGCCTGGCGCGGCAGCGAGAACGCGCGTTCGACGAGGCCGTGAAGGATCCGGACGGTAAGGGCGCGGAGATCGCCGCCAAAATGCAGGACCTCCGCGAACACTCCGCCGAGCTCCGCCGCGAACGGCGGCGCTCGCTCCACGCCCGCTGGGGTGAGGCCGCGACGACCGAAAAGGCGAAGCAAGAGCTCGCGCTGCACGGCAGCAGAATGGCCAAGATCCGCCGCATGCAGTTCTTGGCCGTCACCGAGCGAAAGGGTGAAAAGCGCACCGCGCTTCTGGAGCGCCTGGCGCGGCTCAAGGATCTCGAGCGGGGCCGACACGAGCGCGCGATGCAAGCCCTCGCGGCCGAGAAGCCAACGGGGCCAGCTGCGTCTGCCGCGGCGAAGGGGAGCGCGCCATGAAGCTCGCGCTGGTGCTGGCCGTGTTTCTGTCGCTCTCCGGCTGTTCCAAACCCAAGTCGGAACCCAGACCGCCCGCAGAGCAGCCGGCCGCGGCGGAGAACGCGCCCGTCGAGCGAGCGTCTGCGGCGCCGGCCGAGCCCGAGCCCGAGCCGCCCGAGCTGCCGACCGAGAGCGACTTCGAGCTGGAAGCTACCGAGAAGATCACGGGTTCGAACCTCGAGCGAGAGCTCGACCAACTGGAAAGAGAGCTGATCGGTCGATGATTCGAGGTTTCTCCGGCGCGCTCGGCGCGGCGCTGTGCACGCTGTCCCTGTTCGGTTGCAAGAAAGACCCGGCTCCAGCCCCTGCTCCCGAAGGCAGCGTCGAGCCGGCGCCCGCCGAGAGCGCGGCGCCCGCTCAGAGCGCTGCGAAGGCGCCGGAAAAGCCGGCGGAGTCGCCGGCGATGAACGTGATCCTGCTCACGATCGACAGCCTGCGCACGGACGTGCCCTGGCTCGGCTACTCGCGCCCCAACGCGCCGAACCTGACCAAGCTCGCCGAGAGATCCGTCGTGTACACCCACATGTACAGCGCCTCGAGCTACACGGCGAAGAGCGTGGCCACGATGCTCACCGGCCGCTACGCCTCCACCCTCTACCGGGACGGCTTCTTTTTCACCAAGTACGCCGGGGCCAACACCTTCCTCACCGAGGTGCTGAGCGAGCGCAACATCGCGACCACCGGCTGGCACGCGCACATGTACTTCGGCCGCGGCAAGGGGCTGGAGCAGGGCTTCGCGACCTGGGAGCTCGTCCCGGGCATCAGCTTCGATGCCCAGACGGACAAGAGTATCACCAGCGAGAAGACGACCAAGCTCGGCATCAAGCTGCTCGGGGATCCGCGCAACACCGGGCGCCAGTTCTTCGCGTGGACCCACTACATGGATCCCCACGACGAGTACCACCAACACCCCGAAAGCCCGGTCTTCGGCAAGAAAGCCCGCGATCGCTACGATTCCGAGATCTGGTACGCCGATCACTGGATCGGCAAGCTGCTCGAGTTCGCGGAGCAGCAACCCTGGTGGAAGAACACGGTGGTGATCGTCACCGCCGATCACGGCGAGGCCTTCGGCGAGCACCAGATGTACAAGCACGCCTTCGAGCTGTGGGAGAACCTGGTGCGCGTACCGCTGCTCGTCTTCGGCGGCGACATCAAGCCTACGCGCATCGATCTCCGGCGCTCGCACATCGATCTCGCGCCGACGATCCTGGAGCTGATGAAGGTGCCTGCGCCGGCTGGCTTTCAAGGCGCCTCCTGGGTTCCTGAGCTGCGCGGCGCCACCCCCGAGCCGCGCGAGCCGATCCTGGTGGAGCTCAGCGAAGACAGCCACAACCCGCCGCGGCGCGCGCTGATCCTCGGCAAGTACAAGATCATCGCCTTCGGCAAGACGCGGTTCGAGCTCTACGACATCGAAGCCGACCCGAGCGAGTCGAAGAACCTCGCCAAAGAGCAGCCGGCCGAGCTCGAGCGCATGAAGAAGGCCCTCGAGGAGCGCTACGCCGCGCTTCCGGTCGTGGAGCCCTACGGCGGAGCCAAGCTCAAAGAGGGCGGCACCGCGCGCGGTCCGGTCGGCCCGGCGAAGAAATAGACGTCGCGCGTCGGCGAGCGATCCGCGTTACTTGAAGAGATTGGCCGAGTCCTGGTCGGCCTGCTCGGCTGCGCTGCCGAGCACCTTCGCATACCAGCGCGTCTGCTCGCTCTTGGCGAGGTACTCGTTGCCCTCGCTGCCTCCGGGGAGCTTGTAGAGCTCGAGGAAGCCGAGGCTCTTCGAGCCAGCGAAGTACTCGACGCGCACGCTCTGGTTCGCGGGAGTGGGCGCGACCGCGGGCTTCTCGACGTAGTCGGTGATGCGCACGCGCGCGAGCTTGGTGTTCCAGTTGCCGAAGCTCTCGTCCGGCTTGGTCGGGGTCGCCGCGTCCGCCCAGGCGTCCTGTTTACCGGCGATGCGCACGAGCTCGCGCGACTTCCCGCCGCGGGTCACGCGGATCCGTGTCACCTCTTCGGGCTCGTAGGCGTGGAGCTCGCGCTCCATCAGCCTGGAATCGGCGAACTGCAGGCTCTGCATGATCTCGCCCGAGATCGCGAAGACCTCGCCCGAGGCGCCGTACTTTGCGTAGCGCTCGCTCGCACCCGGAGTGTTGGCGCCGATCGTGAGCACGTGCTCCTTGCCGCTGATCTTGATTTTCAGCGTGCCCTCGGGCTTGTCGAGGCCGAAATCCGCGGCGCGGGCCGGGTCGAGCTTGCCGAGCGCGCGCACCGCCGAGAGCTTGGCGAGCTTGCCGACCGTCTCGTCGGCGCTCTTCACGCCGACGAACGCGAGCGTCTCTTGCTTGAGCGGGCCTTTCGGCGGCTCGGGGTGCTTCGGTGGCTCGTCCCCGTCGCCGGCTGGGTCGCCTGCGTCCTTCTCGACGCGCAGCACGTAGTAGCGACCGACCGCGTCTTTCTTGGGCTCGATCACCACCTTGCGCGACTTGGTCTCGAGCACGACGTGCTCGACGCTCTCCGCCGGAGCGCTCCACACGGAAACCTCGGCGGCAGCCGTCTTGTCCTGCTCCGCGTCGCGGGTCCAGATTTTCAATGCGGCCGCGCTGGCCAGGGCCAGGAGCGCGACGTGAATCGTCAGGCCTTTCATCGCTTGCCTCCGGCGCCGCGGCTCTTCCTGCTGGCGAGCAACCCGAGCCCGAGCACCACCACCGGTGCGCCGAAAATCGTGGCGTAGAACCAGCCGAGATCGCTCTGCTTGGTGTGCTCGATGCGCTTGTCTTCTTCGGTGTTGGGCAGCCCGCTCACGCTCTCTTCTCCCACCAGCCAGCGCATGCCGTCCACGAACAGGATCTGGTTGCCGACCACGCGGCTCATGACCAGATCGGATAGGGCGTCCGCGTCGGCCAGGACGAACGCGCGCATTTCCGGGACGTCCTTGGGCTTGTCCTTGGCCTTTTTGTCCTTGTCTTGGTCGTCCTGCTTTTCGGCGGCGGGTGCGCCCGTCACGGGACGCGAGACCGCGGCGGCCAGGTTGAAGACGCCGACGTGCTTTTCGTCGGGCTCTTCGGTGTAGTTCCGGTTCTTGTCGCGGAAGGTGCCCGACATGGAGCGGAGCGTGAAATCGATCTTCGCGTCGGCGGGCGCCTTGCCCTTCTCCAGGCTGCCGGCGCCGAACAGCACCACCGCTGCGCGACCCGAGTTGCGGCTCAGCGTCGTGACGGAGGCGTGAGACGAGAAGCTGTTGGTCACGAGGTTCGCGCGGTCCGAGTTGTTGTAGCGGACGGGTACGAAGTTCTTGTCGTTCGCGAGCGGCTCCGGCGTGAACGTGAGACCCACGACCTCCGCGAGCGCGCGAGCCGCCTCTGCGCCCACGGGAACGCTGGGCGCGGGAGCCGCGCCGCTCGCCCCGGTGGAGGGAGC
>JALYWZ010000790.1 GCA_030852505.1 Myxococcota bacterium
GGCTCCCCCGCCGATCCGCCCTCCCCGCCGATCGGCTCGTTCGAGCCACGGGCTCCGCCCGAGGACTCCGCTGCGTCGCCCCCTTCGAGCTGCGGCGAGGCTCCGGCACCAGCGGCTCCGCCCTCGACCCGTGCCTCGACGAGCACTGGCTCTTCGACGTTGAACAGCGCGTTGCATCCACCGGCCACGCTGAGCGCGAACAGCACGGTCGAGGCTCGGGGCTGGTCGCGCATGCCGCCTCTCAGAAAGCTCCGGTGACGCGCACGGCGCCGCTGCCGTCTCCGACGTTCAGCGAAACTTGCGGTGACCCGTCGTCGGCTCGGCCGAACAGGAACAAGCTACCGCCGGCGAACAGCAATGCCGCGCCGCCGATGCTGAAGCCGGTGGCCAGGTTGCCAGCCTGAAGAGCGGAGTTGCGATCGGCGGTTCCGTTCGAGCCGCAAGAGTTTCCGTCGCAGTCGTCCTCCGAGTCGGCGTTCTTCGACAGCATCTTCGCGAGGAAGTAGCCGCCGGCGCCGAGCGCCGCTACGCCTGCGCTCGCGGTTCCGATCCCGACCCATTGCAGCTGCGAGAGCCCTTGCCGCGGAGCGGGCGCGGTTGGCTCGGAGGGAACGCGAGGGGGCGCTTCGGGCGCGGCTTTCGGCTCCGGACGGAGCTCTGGGATCTCGAGGAGCGCTCGATCGTTCGCGGGTGCCACCGTGAGCTCGCGGCGCCAGGGCAGATAGCCTGGCGCCGTCACCTCGATCGCGTAGCTGCCCCCGTCGATCGGAAGTGGCGCGTTCCATTCGCCGCGTCCGAGCACGCGCCCCGAGCGGACGATCGACAGCCCCGGAATGCGGGCGACCGTCTCGGGCACCTGAACCTGCAGCGTCGAAAGCTGCGGGCGGAGCTGCTCCACGCGGGCCGCGGCGAGCTCGCGGCGCTCGGTCTGTCGCTCTCGTGCGGCACGGGCGGCGGCTTCCGTAAACTCGGCCCAAGCCGAGGCGAGCCGGCCTTCCTTCTCGTGACAGGCCGCGAGCGCGATCAGCGTGCCGGTTGCGGGATCGAGCCGCAAGCTCTCGGCGAGCTTGGGACACGCGCCGGCGAAGTCGCCAGCTTCGAGTCGCGCGCGGCCATCCTGAAACAGGGCCTCTGCCGCGGCAGCGTCCTGAACATCCGAGGCCAACGCCGGTCTGGTAGCGAGAGCCGCCACCAGCGAGAGGCTCCAAACCCAGCCTCGGATCCTCGCGGCGCGCCACCTGTGCACGGCCGGAGCTTCGAACTCCCAACGAAGTCCGTCAATAGTGAAGCGTGTGGCTCGGCTCATGGGAAGCGCACACGGAGCTCACTAAAGCACCGTCATCGTGAAGGGGCCGCACGTGGGGAGGTGCGTCACGTCCGAGGCCCAGCCATCCACCACGATGTAGTAGGCCGTTCCCTCGATGAGCAGAGCTTCGAAGTAGGCGGTGCTGGTTTCCTCGTCGAGGCCGGCACACCACGCGAAGTCGTCGCCGCCCGGAACGCCGCAGTCGGTGCCGAGGGTCAAGATCGGGTTCAGGCCCCCGGAACCGCTGGCCACTTCGATCGTGTAGGTGCGGGTTTCCGTCGGCGTGAACCGATAGACCAGGTCGGGCGACGCGGTGCGATCGTAGTTGCTGCAGTACTCGTGGATATCGACGTCCGCGCCCATCTCGCAGGTGTCGCCGGAGACCTCCAGCGTCTCCTCGGTCAGCGGGAGAGCCGAGCCACACGTGCGTCCGTCGGGGTTCTGATCGGACCCCCCCTGACTTTCGCCACCCGTCGTCGTTCCGCCCGTGCTTTCGGCAACTCCACCCGTCGAAGTCCCGCCGGTTTCCGGGGCTGAGCCTCCTGTGGGCTCCGCAGTTCCGCCCGTCGTCCCCCCAGCTCCGCCCGTCGAAGCTCCGCCGAGCCCGCCGCTGCCGCCGGTTCCCGGTGTGCCGCCACTCGAGGAGCCTCCGGTTTGGGATTGGCCGCCGCCGCTTGGTTCGGGGTCGAGGCTGGGCCGCGCGATGCGCGCCACGCTGGCCACGCAATCGACCGAGCAGAGGCCCTTGCCGTTCTGCTCGCCCTCGTCGCACGTTTCGCCGGGACCGACGAAGCCGTCACCGCAGCGCCCGCGCTCGCAAGCATTGGTGCAGGTGTCGGTGTTCGAGGAGTTTCCGTCGTCGCACTCCTCGACGCGCTCTCGCGGGATGCCGTCGCCGCAGCGCGCGAGTAGACAATTCGGCAGGCAGGCGTCGTAGATGTCCACGTTGCCGTCGTCGCACTCTTCGTCGAGCTCGACGTGGCCGTTGCCGCAGGTCGGGCGGCGGCAATCGTTGCCGCACTCGTCGTCGTCGTCCTGGTTGCCGTCGTCGCAGGCTTCTCCGGCTTGTCTCAGGCCGTCGCCGCAGCGCGCCACCTCGCACAGCCGCGTGCAGCCGTCGAGCTCGTTCTGGTTGCCGTCGTCGCATTGCTCGTCGCCCTGCACGATGCCGTCGCCGCAGCGAGCGCTGAGGCACAGGTTGCTGCACTCGTCGCCGTCGTCCTGGTTGCCGTCGTCGCACTGCTCGTCGCCCTCGCGCTCGCCGTTGCCGCAGCCGGCGAACAGGCAGGAATCGCTGCAGCCGTCGCCGCCGTCGCAGGCTTCACCCGCTTGGGTGATGCCGTCTCCGCAGCGCGCTTCCTTGCAGTCCTTGGTGCACGAGTCGCGGTCGGAGCGGTTGCCGTCGTCGCACTCCTCGCTCGGGTGGCGTTTCCCGTCGCCGCAGCTCGGGGGCACGCAGGTGCGGAGGCAAGCGTCGTCGTCGCGCTGGTTGCCGTCGTCGCACTCCTCGATGCCCTGGAGCTCGCCGTCGCCGCAGCTCGGCACGGTGCACTCACGGTTACAGCCGTCCTCGTCGTCGCGGTTGCCGTCGTCGCACAGCTCCCCCGCTTCTTCGACGCCGTTCCCGCACAGAACGGGCGTTTGCTCCGAGTCGTCGCTACAACCGATCGGGAGCGCGCCTCCGAAGAGCGCGATCGCGATCCAGGGCGTGGATAGTCTGCGCACTGCGTTGCCTCCAGACGCGAGTCTCCCCCCGCATCACGAGCCGTACATGGT
>JALYWZ010000791.1 GCA_030852505.1 Myxococcota bacterium
GCGGTGGAGCCGTGACCCGGGCGCGCGGCGCAACCCTCGCTGCGACGTTGCTCGGTTGCTCCCTATTCGCGGGTTGCGGCCCGAGCTCGAAGGAACCGAATTCTCCCGGCGCCGATCCGGGCGCGCGGGCGACGGCACCCGCGGCCGGCGGTGCCGCTTCCGACGTCCGGCGTGCGGACGCCGAAGTCGCGGCTGCGCTCGAGCTCGTCTCGCGCGTTCGCGAGCTCCAGGTGAAGGCGAAAGTCCCGGGTTTTTTGCTGAACCGCGAGCAGCTCCACCTCGAAGTCGAGCGCACGCTGAAAGACGAGGCCCCGGACGCGCTGATCGCCGGGAACACGGAGCTGCTCTATGCCTTCGACGTCGTGGGTGCCGACTTCGATCTGAGGAACGCGCTCACTCAGATGTACGGCGCTCAGCTCGCGGGCTTCTACGATCCGGACGAGGATCGAATGGTGCTCGCCTCCGATCTGTCGAAGGACGAGCAGGCGCTCACGCTGTATCACGAGCTGGTCCACGCCCTTCAGGACCAGCACTACGATCTGGCCGGTGAGCTCGATTGGAAGCCCGAGGAGTCGGATCGACAGACGGCACTGCAGGCGCTCGCGGAGGGCGACGCAACGCTCGCGATGCTCGACGTCGCGCGCGCGGCCGCCGGCCTCGGTCCCGGCGACTTTCCGGCGGAATTGCTGCAGATGGACGCGCTCTTGATGCAGGCGAGCCCGAAGCTCGACGAGGTGCCCGGGTTTCTGGTGCGCGCGATGGTCTCGCCCTACGCCGACGGATTGCGGTTCGTGAGCGAGATCCGCAAACGCGGTGGCTGGGGAGCCGTGAACGAAGTCTGGCGGCACCGCCCGAGCTCCACGGAGCAGATCCTTCACCCGGAGAAGTATCTGTCGCGCGAGCCCGTGCGACCGGTCCCGCCGCTTTCGCTCCCGAGCGAGTTCAGCGCGCCGAGCTTTCGCGACGTGATGGGAGAGCAGGGCTTGAAGCTGTTGTTCGAAGAATGGGCGCCAGCGTCTGCGGCTGCGAACGCCGCCACGGGCTGGGGCGGCGATCGGATCGCGGTCGCCAACGGCCCCGCGGGCACCACCGTGTTCTGGCACCTCGAGTTCGATGACGAGGACGCGGCGCGCCGCGCGCTGGTGTCGATGGCTCGCGGCGCGTTGCGCGACGAGCTCGGCCAGGCTTTGCCGAAAGTGCGCCCAACGGTGGACGGCACCACCGCGGAGAAAGCCGTGGCGAGCGGGCGCTTCTGCAAGGCACGCCCGGCGCGCGGCCCCTTTGCCATCGTGCGCCACGGCACGCACCTGGGTGTGACGCTGGGACCCTACCGGCGTGGACGGACCGCGGACGCGTCGGCGGACAAGTGTCCGGATGCGCTGACCTGGGCGGACACGCTCGCCCGGCAGAGCGGGCGTCCGGACAAGCCGGCGAAATCCCAGTAACTTCGCCGGCGCTTAGCAACGTCGCGGCGGCAGACGCGGCGTTCTGCAGGGCGCAACCCCGGACACAGCACCCGCGGGAATAAGCCTGGCACGTGCCTTGCTGAGAGTTGAACGGCGCGGCCCGAGGTAACCAACGGCCGCCTCCCGACGAACTCAACGAGGCGATCGATGAACGCGAAGACCAAGAAGACGTCTGGTTCCAAGAACCCGTTGGTCGCGGCCTCCGTCGCCGCGTCGTGGGTGACGCTCGTGGCCGCGACGGCCCTGGGCGTCGCCGCTCCGCAGCTCGTTCGCGCACAGGTCTCCGCGGATCCGCGCGAGCTCGCCAAGGTCCAGAGCTCGCCCGGCGAGTACCGTCTGATCGTCCAGTCCTACGCGCCCGGCAGCGTGATCGACGGCGTGCCCACTTCCCGCGCGCGCCCGCTCGCGTCCACGCAGCGCGCCGTCACCGCGGCGGAGCTCGCGCGCGGCATCGGCATCGACGTGGTGGATCTCGAGCACTCGACCGCGAACGATCAGGTGATCGTGGCCTGGCTCGAGCGCGGCAGCGCCAACCTCGACTACGACGCGCTGCGCGCGCGGCCGAAGTCGGGTGCGTACCTCGGTGTCGCCGAAGCGCACTCGGAGTCTGGCGCGGGTCGCGCCGAAGTCGTGCTGTCCCGCCGAATCGGCTGATTAAGCGGCTTTGGCCGGCTCTGGAGCACGCTGCAGCGCGCGCACGCGCTCCTGGAACTCTTTGCGAGCTTCCTCGCTGAGCGGCGCGCCGCCGAGCGAACACTCTGGTACTGCTCGGTCAGCTCCATCACCTCGGCGGCAATCGGGTGTCCCAAGGCCACCAGCGCGCGCGCGTGCGTGTAGGGCGGAGTGCCAGTGGGGCGCGCGGCACCGCGCAAGGTCATGACCTGGTCGAGGCTGCGATACAGCTCGGTGATCCGGCGAGCCACGAGCTCGCGCTCACTCGGCTGGAGCTCGGGGCCCCGCGGGCGGCGGCGGCGCCGGAACACGACGACCGCTGCGATCACCGCACCGGCCGCCGCCAGGACCAAGAGCACGCGCCGCGGCTGATCGAAGGTGCGCCGTACCACCCCGCCCTCGGGAAACAGCGCGCGGTAATGCTCGCGCATCGTGCGCGCCAGACCGAGCTGCTGCTTCAAGTCGTAGCCGACGACGTGATGGTCCCAGCGCTGGCTCATGGCCTCGACGATGTCGCGCACCGTCGCGAACAAGCCGTGGATCTCGCTGCGCGGCGCCGAGCTCGCAGGTGGCGTCGGGTCGAAGCGTGTCCACCCGAGCCCGTCGACGTAGGCTTCTACCCAGGAGTGCGCGTCGCCCTGGCGCACGGCATAGGTACCGGAAAAGCGGTTGTAGGTGCCGCCGATGAAGCCGGTCACGTTGCGCGTCGGCACGTTGATCGAGCGCAGGATCACCGCCATGGCCGTCGAATAGAACTCGCAGTGACCGCGCTTCGAGACGAACAAAAAGTGATCGAGCGGGTTCTGCGAGGCTCCCGACGGCGACTCCAGGTCGTAGCGGTAGTCCTTGCGCAGGCGCGTCTCGACCAGGCGCGCTTGCATGAGCGGGTCCTTGGTGCCCGCGGTCCACAGCTTGCCGAGCTCGCGAACGCGCGCGGGCAGATC
>JALYWZ010000186.1 GCA_030852505.1 Myxococcota bacterium
CGGCGGCCCCGGCGACTTGCTCGCCGAACCGGACGACTTGCTCGCCGGACCCGGCGCTTTGCTCGGCGGGGGGCGCAGCACCTTCTTCTCGGATGGGCCTTCGCCCGAGTTGGCCTTCGTCTTCGGCGGGAGCGGCAGCGGAATACTGCGCGCGTCCGAAGCAGAGGGTCGATCGGCAGTGGAATCGGGCGCGCTCGAGCGCGGTGCACGCACCGGAGGCGGTGGCGGCACCGAACGCTTGTCGGGCGGGCGCGGTATCCCGGGTTTGTGGGAACGTTTCGCGTCGTCAGCCATCGGGCACATCGACCGCGCGAGCGCGCGGACCGGAACAGATTAGCCCAAGTTTTCCCCGGTTGGCGGCCTCGCGTGCGGCACAACCCGAGTGTCTACGGCGCTTTCGGTAGGGTTCGGCACCCCGGCGTACACGCCCCCTGCCCCGGTCTCATTCGGCGTGCTATCAAGCGCCGCCGTGTCGTCCGAGTTGCTCGTGTTTCGCGCCGTCCGGGCGCTCGATCCTGCATCGTCACTGGACGCCGTCGTCGACGTCATCGTCGATCGCGGCGTGATCGCCAAGATCGGGCCGAACTGCGCGGCGGAGGCCGTGCGCGCCGAGCACGCCCGCGTGATCGAGGGGCACGGCCGCTGGTTGGTGCCCGCGTTCGTGGACCTACACGCCCACCTGCGCGAGCCGGGACACGAATACAAAGAGGAGATCGCGACCGGCCTTCGGGCCGCGGCGGCGGGCGGCTACGCGCACGTGTGCGTGATGCCGAACACGCGCCCGGTCAACGACACGCGCGCCGTGACCGAGCTGATGCTCGCCCGCGCCGCCGAAGCCGGTGGACCGAGCCTGCACCCGATCGCCGCCATCACGGTCGGCCAGAAGGGCAAGGACCTGACGGAGATGGCCGAGCTCCGCGACGCGGGCGCCGTCGGCGTCAGCGACGACGGCGTGTGCGTGATGTCGAGCGCGGTCATGCGCCGCGCGCTCGAGTACGCGAAGAACTTCGACATGCCCGTGATCCAACACGCCGAGGATCACGAGCTCACGCTCGGCGCCGACATGCACGAAGGCGTGATCTCGGCGCGCCTCGGGCTTCGCGGCTGGCCGCGCGTGGCAGAAGACGTGATCGTCGCGCGCGACGTGATCCTCGCCGAGTACGTGAAGGCCCGCTACCACGTGGCGCACGTCTCGACCTCGGGCGCAATCGCGCTGATCCGCGAGGCGAAATCGCGCGGCGTGCCCGTGACGTGCGAGGTCACCCCCCATCACCTGCTGCTCACGGACGCGGCGCTGATCGGCTACGACACCGCCTGCAAGGTGAACCCGCCGCTGCGCGAGGAAGAAGACGTGGTCGCCCTGCGCGAAGCCCTCGCCGACGGCACGATCGACGCGATCGCCACGGATCACGCGCCGCACTCGCCGCTCGAGAAGGATTGCGAGCTGTCCGAGGCATCGCCGGGCATCATGGGTCTCGAGCTGTGTTTCGGGCTACTCCTCGGCCTGGTCGGCAAAGAGCGGCTGTCCTTGCCGCGCTTGCTCGACGCGCTGTCGGTGCGCCCTGCCAAGATCGCCGGCGTGGAGCCGCCGTCGCTGCGTGAAGGCGCGCGCGCCGAGCTCACGCTGGTCGACCCCGAGCTTGCCTGGACGCCTCGCACGACGCAGCTTCACACCAAGGGCAGGAACACGCCGTTCATGAATCACGAGCTCAGGGGCAAAGTACTGATGACGCTGGCGCGTGGAGAAGTCGCGTTCGACGCGCTCGGAGGTGGCTCGTGAGCGCGCCGCGTCCGGGTTATCTGGCGCTCGCCGACGGCACCGTCTTTTCGGGCAACCTGTTCGGCAAGGACGGCATCGCGATCGGCGAGGCGGTCTTCACCACCGGCATGACCGGTTACCAAGAGGTGCTCACCGATCCGTCTTACGCCGGCCAGCTCGTGACCATGACCGCGCCGCAGATCGGCAACACCGGCATCAACGCGGAGGATCCGGAGAGCACGAGCGGCAAGCCGCAGGTCGCCGGCTTCATCGTGCGCGACAACAGCCCGGTGATCTCGAACTACCGCGCCCAGGACTCGCTCGACGCCTACCTCGAGAAGAACGGCATCGTCGCGATCTCGGACGTCGACACGCGGCGGCTGACCCGGCATCTGCGCGACAAGGGCTCGCAGAACGCGGCCATCGGCAGCGAGGCGCCGGACGTGCTCGTCGAGCGCGCCCGCAAGGCGCCGAGCATGGAGGGCCTCGATCTGGTCGCGCGCGTCACGCCCGAGAAGAGCTACGCCTTCAAGGAGACGCGCGGCGAGTGGAACGCGCCGATCTCCCCGGAGCTGCCCCCGCAGTCCGGCGCGCTGCCCCCGCGGCAGAGGGTCGTGGCCATCGACTACGGCGCCAAGCGCAACATCTTGCGCTGCCTGGTGGATGTCGGCTGCGACGTCACGGTGGTGCCCGCCAACACCAGCGTCGAAGAGATTTTGAAGCTCGACCCCGACGGCGTGTTTCTCTCGAACGGCCCCGGTGATCCGGCCGCCGTCACCTACGGCGTGAACACGATCCGCTCGCTGCTCGGCAAGAAGCCGATCTTCGGGATCTGCCTCGGCCATCAGATGCTCGCGCTCGCGCTCGGAGCCAAGACTTACAAGCTGAAGTTCGGCCATCGCGGCCTGAATCAGCCGGTGAAGGATCTAGCCACGGGTCGGGTCGAGATCACCACGCAGAACCACGGCTTCGTGGTCGACGTGGACTCGCTGAAGGGCGTCGCTCGCTCCACGCACCTGCACCTGAACGACGGCACGAGCGAAGGGCTCGAAGCCCCCGAGCTTCGCGCCTTCAGCGTGCAGTACCACCCCGAAGCTGCCGCCGGCCCGCACGACTCGCTGTACCTGTTTCACCGCTTCAAGACGCTGATGTCGAGCCCCAAGCCATGACCGCATCGGGCTCCGAGACGCCCGAGCGCACCATCCACTTCGTGAGCCTCGGCTGCCCGAAGAACCGGGTGGATTCCGAGGTGATGCTGGGCGTCGCCGAGCAGGCCGGCTACCAGCACGTGGACGATCCGAGCCAGGCGCGCGTGATCGTCGTCAACACCTGCGGTTTCATCGACGCCGCCAAGAAAGAGTCGATCGATACGATCCTCGAGCTCTCCGAGTACAAGAAGGCCGGTGCTTGCGAGCGCCTGGTCGTGACCGGCTGCCTCAGCCAGCGCTACCCCGACGAGGTGGCCGAAGGGCTGCCGGAGGTCGACAACGTGCTCGGCTCGAGCGACATGATGAAGCTCGAAACCGTGCTGCGCGGCAGCGGCGAGCGGATCATGGTCGGTAACCCCGCCGACTGGGTGATGGGCTCGGCCGATCCGCGCCGGATCTCGACCCGCGGGCGCAGCGCCTACGTGAAGATCGCCGAAGGCTGTAACCGCACCTGCGCGTTCTGCGTGATCCCCGAGATCCGCGGCAAACAGCGCTCGCGCGCCGAGCTCGACGTGGTGCGCGAGGTGGAGGCCCTGGCCGCGGCCGGCGTGCTCGAGGTGAACCTGGTCTCGCAAGACACCATCGCCTACGGCCGCGACCTCGGCGGCGGTGAGTCGCTCGCGTCGCTCGTGCAAAAGGTGGCGGAGGTCCCGGGCATCCACTGGGTGCGCCTGCACTACCTCTACCCGGAGAAGCTCGACGACGGCCTGATCGAGCTGATGTCGAGCCACCCGCGGATCGTGCCGTACATCGACATGCCGCTGCAGCACGCGGCTGACGGCATGCTGCGGCGCATGCGCCGCGGTCACGGCGGCAAGCGCCTGTACGAGCTGGTCGAGCGCCTGAAAGCCAAGATCGACGGAGTCGTGCTGCGCTCGGCGTTCATCGTCGGCCACCCCGGCGAGACCGAGCAGGAGTTCGACGAGCTGGTCGAGTTCGTGCGCTTCGCCGAGCTCGATCACGTCGGCGTGTTTCGCTATTCGGACGAGCCGAGCGCGCGCGCCCATGGGCTCGCCGACAAGGTGCCCGAGCGCGTCGCCGGAGCCCGCGCGCGCAAGCTGATGAGCGTGCAGCGCCCGATCAGCAAGCGCAAGAACCGCGCGCGCATCGGCAGTGAGCTCGAGGTGCTGGTCGAAGGTCCGAGCGAGACCGAGGAGCTCGTGTTCGTCGGTCGCCACGCAGGGCAGGCTCCCGAGGTCGACGGCTGCGTGTACCTGTCGGGCGGCGAAGTGCGCCCCGGCGAAATCCGCCGCGTGCGCATCACGCAAGCCTCCGACTACGACCTGGTGGGCGAGCTCGAAGACGCGGACGGCGACGAGCCGCTACCCTCGGCACCCGAGCGGCCGTCGATCTCTTTCAAGCGCAGCGACGGCCGTCAAACGGCGCTTCGCACCGTGCGCTAGACCACGCCGTCGTCGCGGTGCGCCGCTACGGCTCGGGCTCGGGCTCGGCGCCCGGGATCTCGAACTCGAGCATTTCGCTCGTCTGCGCGCCGACCGTGTACCACATCTGAATTCGATCACCCGTCTGGGTGATGAGCGTCAGGCTGTACACACCGTCGTCGCCGGCGATCTCGAACGCGCCCTGGTCGGAGCCGCGGTTGATCGCGTAGACCCAGGCCCCGCCCTCGACCTTGCCGGACAGAGTGGTCACGCCGTTCTCGTCCGGTCCGTCGACTCTGGGCTCCGCCGGCGGCGGCAGCGGCAGCGTCGGCGCGAGGCAGGCCCCGAGCATCAGGGCTCCCGCAACCGAGAGCAGGAGGCGGCGCGGCAACGTACGCATGTCCGCCCCGAGCCTAGCATTCGGCGTGCCGTGTGACCGGAACCCGGGTCTGCCCGCCTTTTCGGCCCGATTCGTGCGGGATCCCCGGTTTCCCAGCATACTGATCGAGTCCGGAACGTGAACGGAGTTTCCAGTGCCGACAACGGCGTTGGCAGACGGGGCCTCCAGAACAGCCAGAAAATGGCCTGGAAGACCGGAGGAGTGTTAACCGCCTGGCTCGTGGGAGCCCGCAAGCGCCGAGGATCCGCGGATGGCGAATGAGGTCGTGACCTCTTCGACTCTGCCCCCGTCGAGCCGGACGCCACCGCCCTCTCAGACGCCACCGCCCTCGCAGGCATCGCAAGCGCCGCGGCCACAAGGCCGGCAGCGCATCGCCCTCAGCCGCTTTCCCCGGCTACCAGTCCAGCACCACGCCCTGAGCGTGCTCCGCGCGCTGATGCCGCTGCCCGTGCTGCTTGGCCTCTCCTACCTCGCCCAGCGCGGCGGCACGCTCCCCGAGGGGGTCGCGGTGTCGAAGGATCGCGCGCGTTCGCTGGCGGAGGCGCTGCTCTTCGAGGGCCTCGTGGCAAGCCCATCGGAGGTGCATTTCGTACCGGCCGAGCCCTCACGCTTCGACCTCCTCTCGTCGGGAGTGCGCGAGCGTGCGGTCTTGCTCGCAGGCAGGCCGCGCGAGCCTGCGGACGTGTACCTCGTGGAAGCCCGCCGCTCGCGCGAGGGGCGGCTGATCGAGCTCGGCGGCGTCTACAACCTGACCGACACCTCGGCCGCCGACGAGCAACGCCTGACCGTGCGCGGGCGCTTCGCGGCGTGGACGATCGCTCAGGAGGGCATCGTGTCGAGCGTGCAGTACGCCGACCTGCGCGGCGAGCCGCCACCCAGCGGCCGCGACTGGACCAGGCTGCGGCGCCTGCAAAACGCGATCACCAACCTGCAAGAGACCGGGCATGTCTGCGGAGTCTTGCGCAAGAGCTTCCGGCTCGAACCGCAAGCCTTCAAGGTCAACGTCGAGCTCAGCGAGCAAAGGCTGTCGATCGACGCGGACGCGCGCCGGATCGTGATCCCCCACGGCGGACCGCCGAGCGAGGGCGCGGAGTGGGTGCGCGATCAGACGCCGCCCAAGCCGCGCCCCGGCAATCTGGCGACGTGGGCCGTGGACCGCGTGCGGGCGCTACCCTGGTTCGGCGACGACAACCTGGCTTTCGTCAAGGCCGTCGCGTTCGAGGGCGTCGATCAGCTCGAGCAAATCGTGAACAACGTGACGGGCGACGACGGCGCCGCCGCGGTCGCCGAGGATCTCGGCGGGCTCTACTCCGTGCCTCCGGCGGTGTTGACCGATCCCGAGACCGGTTGGCCCCCACCGGCGATGGAGCCGATGCTCGATCCACCGCTGCGCGGCGAAGGCAAGTGGGTGAGCCTCGAGAACGATCCGTTCGTGATCAAGAACATCGGCGCGCCCTCGCCGTTCGTGTTCTCGTTCATCCGCACCGATCGCAAGCGGATCTATTCGCAGGTCTACGTCACGCTCTGGGATCCACGGCAGGTGGAGCTCGACATGGTGAGCGGCACGGTCGAGCCGAAGAGCGCAACCGGCGAGACCGGACCCGGCGTCGTGCCGCGCAGCCCGCGCGTGCTCAGCCGTTTCGTGGGCGCCTTCAACGGTGGCTTCCAGGCCGTGCACGGCGAGTTCGGGATGATGGCGAACCGTGTCGTGTATCTGCCGCCGAAGCCGTACGGCGCGACCGTGGCCAAGCTCGACGACGGCTCCACCGCTTTCGGCACCTGGCCGGAAAACACGGCGATTCCGAACGACGTGGTGTCCTTCCGCCAGAACATGACGGCGCTGGTCGCCAACGACAAGATCAACCCCTACAAGCGCCACTGGTGGGGGGGCGTGCCGCCAGGTTGGACGGAAGAGAGCCGCACGGTGCGCAGCGCCATCTGCGCGACGCGCGAGGGCTTCGTCGGTTATTTCTACGGCGCGAGCGTCGATCCCGACGTGCTCGGCGCGGCGATGGTGCGCGCACACTGCCGCTACGGCGTGCACCTCGACATGAACCCCGGTCACACGGGCCTCGAGTTTTACCGGGTCGCCAAGAAGGGCACGCTTCCGAAGCTCAAGCGCCCGCTCGACAACGTGTGGGAGGCGCGTGGCAGTTTGCCGGACGCGCCGGATTGGGAGTTCATGGCGCGGCGCATGATCCGTTTCATGGCGCTCATGAACTTCCCTCGCTACGTGAACCCCGAGGCGCGCGACTTCTTCTACTTGACGCTGCGACACCTGCTGCCCGGCGAGCCGGCGCCCACCGTCTTTCCCGAGCGCGAAGAGGGCGAGGGCGCGTGGCGCATGCACGGCTTGCCTCAGTTCGGCTGGCCCAACGCGGTCGCGACCACCAACGTCCGCCCCGACGTCAGCCGCCCCTCGACGCGCGTCGGTCTGCTCAAGATCGATCCGAAGCAAGTGCGCCTCGAGCGCGCGGACGACGCAGAGCCGAAGCGCGTCGTCGAGTTCCGCTTCGCCCTGGCCAGCGGCGGGAGCGCGCTGTGGTTGTCGCCGACGCGCGGCTTCGCGATCGATCCGACAGCGCCCGAGCCCTCGGCCCAGCGCATCACGGCGGGGATCCCAGTCGGCGCCCCCGAAGCCGCGCGCGCCCAGGCGGCGATCGGCATCGACGAGGCGGGCATGTTGATCTACGCGCGTCTCACCGAGGGGCCCGATCCACGCCGCGACAGCGCGCTGCTGCTCGATTTGCTGCGGCGCTTGCGCTGCGACCAGGTGCTCCTCCTGCCGCGCCCACTCGGTGCAACGCTCGGTGCGTCGAGCGCAGAAAAAGCTGACGCGAGCGTAACGAGCGCTCCGGAAACGCGCGAGGATGCGCAGGCGAGCGCAACGCCTTCGACTCTGCGCGTCACCCTCGTTCGCAACGAGGGGCCTGGCTTGCGGAGCCTGTTTCCAGACACGCCCATCGTGGGACCGAAGACCTGGGCTCCCATGCAACAGCGTCGCGGCGCGAGTCACTGATCCGCCTGGCGTCTCCCGCGCATTAGCTTTTGCGCGCCACGAATTTTCCGATCAAGGGCCCTCGCCAAGGCGTGGCGACCGAGCTATGGTAGCCACGTCGAAATCCGCTGAAGTCATGCGGAAGTCGCGGCACGCCTCGGCAAGGCGCGAAAACGAACAGAGAGCATCCTTCGATGAGCGATAAGGGTTCGGACCTGGACATTTTCGACGGACTTGCCGCGAAGAAATCGCGAACCGGACAACTCACGAGCGTGCCGCCGCCCCCCGGCTCGCGAGTGCCGCCTCCACCCGGAGCCAGGCAGAAGACGCTGCTCGGCTTGCCCGTGCCTCCGGCTCCGCCTCAGCGTGTCGCGAGCGCGCCGCCCCCGCCCGGTCGTCCCACGCC
>JALYWZ010000020.1 GCA_030852505.1 Myxococcota bacterium
CGGCTGAGCGGCGGCTACGGGTTGCAGGCGACGGCTCGCTTCTGAGCCCGCTCGCATCGACGCGGCACAAAAAAAGGAGGCCCGAAGCTGCAAAGCTCCGGGCCCTTTTTTACCCCCTCGAGGCGTCAGGTGATGCTGGCGGATGCGGGGGGATCGCTCGCGGGGAACGACTCGAGCGAGGTCTTGTCCACGAAGTCGAGCGTCTTCCGCGACTTCTTGCGGGAAGACTTGTCTCCGAGCGCGGCGTTGAGCAGCACCGTGGCGCCGGCAGCCGTGGCCAACACACCGAGCCAGCCGCGCCTGGCCAGCCCCGCCGCCGAGAGCAGCGTGCCGACGACCCACTGCGCGGTCTGGGCGCGGCGCTCACGCACTTGTGTGCGCTCGCCCACGCGCATGATGTCGAATGTGTTCTCCGTGATCGGTTGCGTCATGATGCGCTCCTTGAACTGCTGCATTCCAAGCAGGCAGTGTGCCAGCGCACCGATCGCGGAAATCAGCGCCGAGCGCGCGGCAATTGCGTGGCCGTCCGCACCACCCTCGGCGCAAATCGCGGCGTTGTGCCCCACTTCGGGCGCGTATCGAGCGGAATGACGCGAAGCAGCGAAGGGCACGAAAGCTGCAGAAGTGGTGACTATGACCGACTATCACGAGCCCCCCGAGGAGCTCGATGCCCGGGCCCGAGACTTTCACCGCGCGCTTACCAGCCTCAAAGAAGAGATCGAAGCCGTGGATTGGTACGCGCAGCGGGTCGCGCGTGCGACGAGCCCTGAGCTCCGTCATGTGCTCGACCACAACCGGCGCGAAGAGATCGAGCATGCTTGCATGACGCTCGAGTGGCTACGCCGTGAAGATCCCGAATGGGATTCCGCGCTCCGCACCTACCTGAACCAGAAAGGCGAGATCGTCGAGCTCGAGTCTCGCGAGGCGGACGAGCCGGCGAGCTCCGACGAATCGGGCGTGGGCCTCGGCATCGGCTCGCTGCGCGGAGTCACGCAGTGAACCTGCTCCGCCGTTCGCTCGCGCCGGACCCCGACGCCGCGTGGGAAGCGCTCGAGTCCGCATCCCGCGAAGCCTTGAAAGAGCAGCTGGTCGCGCGGCGGATCGTCGATTTCGACGGTCCTTACGGGTTGGCTCGCGCCGCCGTGAACCTCGGCTCGCTGGCGCCCGTCGATCTCGGGCCCGGCGTCAGCGCCGGCCTGCGTGAGGTGCAGCCGCTCTTCGAGGTGCGCGTCCCCTTCGTCGTCTCGCGCCGTGCGGTCGACGACGCGGCGCGCGGAGCCCCCGACTTCGACACCTCGGCAGCGGTCGAGGCTGCCCGAAAGCTCGCCGAAATCGAGGACCGCGCGGTTTTTCATGGCCTCGACGCTGCGGGCATGCGCGGCATCGCCGAGTCTTCTCCGCATCCCGCGCTCGCGCTCGGGGAGGACCCCCTCGGGTTCGCCGACGTCGTGGCCCGCGGCCTGATGGCGCTCGACGACGCCGGCGTCGCCGGGCCGTACGCGCTCGTGCTGGGCTCCGGGCCGTACCGTCGGCTCGCGGCCGTCTCCGCGATTTACCCGCCGCTCAAGCACCTGAGTACCCTGGTTTCGGGTCCGGTGTTGCGCAGCCGCACGCTCGACGGCGGGCTCTTGGTATCTCTGCGCGGCGGCGACTTTCGCCTGACCGTCGGCCAGGACGCAGCCATGGGTTACCGCCGCGACGACGGGGATAAGGTCGAGCTGTTCTTCGTCGAGAGCTTCACGTTCCTCGCGCTCGGTCCCGAGGCCGCGGTTCGCCTCAACTGAGCGTGGCGCCGTCCCGCGCGGTGGCCACGATCTTGTGTACGAGCGCGAGCTTCTGCTTCACGCGTGTGGAGACCGCGAACGGATAAGCATCCGGCAGACCCATGCTCCGGTTCAGCGCGTTCAGCGCGATCGTGAGCTCGGTCCACTCCTCGAACAGACGGTCGAACCCGCCGGGGACGTCCGCTCTCGAGACGGTCTCGTTGGCGAAGCCGAAGTGGCGAGCCGTCTCGAGGGTGTCGGTGAGATGTAGAAAGTGGGCGAAGGTTTCGGCCCAATCTTCCCAAGGGTGGCTGGCGGCGTAGGCGGAGATGAATGACTCGGCGTAGTTCGGATCGGGCCCGTCTCTGTAGTGCCGCTCGAGGGCTTGCGAGTAATCGGCGCGCTCGTCTCCGAAGGTGTCTCTAAAGCCTCCGAGAGCCGGCGTGTCGCGAACCAGGACCTCCCAGTAGTAATGGCCGATTTCGTGGCGGAAATGCCCCAGGAGCGTGCGGTAGCGCTCGTTCATCTGCGTGCGCATCTGCTCGCGCAGCACGGGGTCGGCTTCGCCGAGGTTCAGGGTGATCAATCCTTCGGAGTGACCCGTGAGCACCCGGGTCGCGCCATCGTCTTTCTTGATGTCGAACGCCAGGCCGTTCGTGGCGTCTTCACCCTTGGGAGTCAGCGGCAAGCCCAGGCGATCGAGACCGTAGACGAGGCGGCGCTTGGCCTTCTCGACCTCCGCCCAGAGCTCTCGGTTCTTGGGATCGGACAGGTTCGGGATCACGTTGTTGAGGCGGCACGCGCGGCACAGCTGCTCGCCGTCACCCTCGGGGATCATCCAGTTGCACACGCCGAGGGCCACGTAGTTCTGGCACTTTCTGAAGGTGCCCGATAGCGTTCGATAGGTTTCGTCGCCCTCGGGCTCGAGTGCGAAGATCTCGCCGGACTCTGGGACGAAGCCGAGCTCGCGACCGCAGCTGAGGCAGGCGGTGTTGTCGAAGAAGACGCGAGCTCCACACGTGCAGCGGAAGGTTCTCATGGCCGTTCAGTTTGCGCCCGATTCCGGGTTGCAGATCACGTGCCGGCTTCGGGGACGGCGCTTTGCCCCGGGCGCAGAGCTGCGAGGCGGCGACGATGGCTCTGGATTTGCATCGGCACGCGAGAGCTTCGCTTGAAATGCGGTGGAGTTTCGATTCAGACATGACGGCCAGCCAGTCCAACCGGGAAAAAGTGATGGTCGACGCGCGCCGAGCGCCGCACGGGTTCGCGCTCGCGACTCCGGACCAGGCCTTTCAGTCGTTCGTCGAGAACATGCAGGAGGGGGCGATCACGCTCGCTGCCGACGGCACCATCCTCTATGCGAACGCATTCTTCGCCGCGCTGGTGAAGCGCTTGCCGTCCCAACTGATCGGCGTCGAGCTTCGCGCGTTGCTGCTTCCGGAATACGAATACACAGCCCAAGATCTGCTGAGGCGTGGGCTGTCCGGGACGGCCCGGGGGACACTGAGGCTCGCGGCGGGCGACGAGAGCATCCCCGTGCAACTCACGCTGAGCCCACTCGGCCACGGGCCCGAGCCCGCTTGCTGCTGCGTGGTGTTCGATCTGCGCGAGCGGGAGCTGTTCGAGAAGGTGCACGCGGAGCAGCAAGCCGCCGAGCAGGCCAACGCTGCCAAGGACCGTTTCCTCGCGATCCTGAGCCATGAGCTGCGCTCTCCGCTCAATACGCTGCTCGGCTGGGCCCAGATCCTGAGGCAGCGCGGGGATCTCGACGAGTCGTCCCGCCGCGCTATCCAGACCATCGAGCGGAGCGCGCGCGCGCAGGCTCAGATGGTCGCCGATCTGCTCGATATCTCGCGGATCGTCGCCAAGAAGCTCGAGCTCGAGCTAGACGTGGTCGACTTCAAGAGCGTGGTGGAGGCCGCCGTGAGCGCGGCGGCGCTGGGGCGAACCGACAAATCCGTCGAGCTTTCGAGCGAGCTCCCCGAGCTGGACGTACCCGTCAACGGCGACGCCGCGCGCTTGCGTCAGATCGTCACCAACCTGCTGAACAACGCGCTGAAGTTCACGCCGAGCGGCGGCAAAATCCGGGTTCGGCTCGAGTCCTTGGAGCGCGAGGCCGTGCTGAGCGTCAGCGACAGCGGGGTGGGCATCCAGCCCGGGCAACTGCCGCACGTGTTCGATCCCTTCCGCCAGGCCAGCGCCGACCTCAACCACCGTAGAGGCGGGCTCGGGCTCGGGCTCGCGATCGCGCGGCAGTTGACGGAAGCCCACGGCGGTCGAATCGAGGCGCACAGCGAGGGGCCGGGGTGCGGCTGCACGTTCACGGTGCGGCTGCCCCAAACGCCCGCGCAGGCCCTTCACTCGCAGGAAGGCGCAGCGCCCGGCGGCGAGCTCCGCGCGGTGCGGGTGCTGGTCGTGGACGATGAGGCCGACACCCTCGAGCTCACGCGCTATCTGCTCGAGAGCGCGGGCGCCGTGGTCGAGACGGCCGACAGCGCGCCGGCTGCCCTCTCGCTACTCGATTCGCAGCGCTTCGATGTCCTGGTGAGCGACATCGGCTTGCCCGGGCAAGACGGCCATGCCCTGGTGCGCGAGCTGCGAGCGCGCGGTTACTCCGGCGAGGTCTTTCCGGCGATCGCCCTGACCGGCTATACTACGAGCGCCGACGCGACCTTGTGCGCCGCCGCCGGCTTCCAGATGCACCTCGCCAAACCCGTGGACGCCCGCGAGCTCGTGCGCAGTATCGCGCGTCTCGCGGCCAGCCGCGAGAGTAGCTACTCCGCGTGACTCGGATCCTGGTTCCCGGCGAGACGTGTTTTCGGCTCACCGCCTGTAGCGGAGCCGGAGTGCTGATCGACGCCCACGACTACTACGCCACGCTTTACGCCGAAGCGCAGCGGGCGGAGCGGCGGATCCTGCTCGCTGGGTGGCAGTTCAACAGCGACGTCGCGCTCTTGCGGGGCAGCGAGGCCGAGCGCGCCGAGTATCCGGTCGAGCTTTTGCCCTTTCTGGTGGCGCTGTGTCGCGAGCGACCGGAGCTGGAGGTGCGGATCCTCGCATGGGACTTCAATCCCGTGTTCGCGCTCGAGCGCGAATGGCTGCAGCGGGCGGTGTTCGACTTCGCGACCCCCGACAATTTGCGCTTCGAGTTCGACGGCCGACACGCGCCGGGCGCGTGCCACCACCAGAAATTCGCGGTGATCGACGAGCGCGTGGCGTTCGTCGGCGGCATCGATCTCGCGTCGGCGCGTTGGGACGCCCGCCGCCACCTCGCCGACGATCCGTTGCGCTGCGAAAAGGGAGAGCCGCAGAAGCCCTATCACGACACGATGGCCTGGGTGAGCGGTCCGGCCGTGCGTGAGCTCGAAGGGCTCTTCCTCGAACGCTGGAGCGCGACGAGCGGTGAGGTGCTGGCTCCGTTGTCCGCCGCGTCTCAGGGACCGCCTCGGATCGAGCGCGGTCTGTCGCTCGAGACCGACCAGGTCGGAGTGCTGCGCACGCTGCACGCGGGCAGCGCGGTCGTCACGGAGACGCTCGCCTTCTACCGCGCGGCGATCCAGAGCGCGACGCGCTCGATCTATCTCGAGACGCAGTATCTGACGGCCCGCTCGATCCACGACGCGCTCGTCGAACGGCTCACGGACCAGGAACGTGAGCCGATCGACGTGGTGGTGATGATGCCGCTCGGCGCGGATACGCCGAAGGAGCGCCTGGTGCTCGGGGCCGCCCAGGAGCGGCTGCTCGTGTCGTTGTTCAAGCACGCCGAGCGCTCTCCAGGCAGGCTGCGGGTCTATGGCTCCTCGGCTTACGGCTGCGGAGATACACCCAAGCCCACCTTCATCCACTCGAAGCTTTTGATCGTGGACGACCGGTTGTTGCTGATCGGCTCCGCCAACCTCACGAACCGGAGCCTCCTGCTCGACAGCGAGCTCGGGCTCGCCTTCGAGTCCGCCGCTCCCGGCGATCCGCTCTCCCTGGGGATTGCGCGTCTTCGCGCGGAGTTGCTGGGAGAGCATGCCGGCGTCGAGCCCGACCCGCAATATTTTGCGGGCCACGGCTTGATCTCGCGCCTCGATCCCTTGCTGCCGGGCTGCCGGCTGATCGCGCGAACGCTCGACGCGGAGCTCGCGGGGAACCCGCCGCTTTTGCGGCTGGAGAAGTTGTTCGATCCGCAAAAGCCGCTCGACGAGGTGGAGCTCGACGAGCTCGTCGCCTCCGGCGGGCGCGACTCACTCGCGAGCGTTCATCCCGCGTCCGGTTGAGTCGGAAGCTCAGGTCGCCAGGGCACCGAGCGCCCAAATTGCCGCGCCGAGGCCAATCGCCGCGGCAAGGGCAGCGACGATCCACAGCAGCAGGTGATGGCCTCCTGCGGAGCGGCGCGGCATAGCGCCCATCGTCCCCTCACACGTTCGCGCGGCTATATGCCGCAGCGGCGATGCCCAGACAGGCAAGAGAGCCGGCCAGGCTGCCCACCAAATTCGCCGACTGAACGTCAGTCAGCGGCGTCCCGCTGAGCAGGCTCACCAGAATGCCCCCGGCGAAAGACCCGGCAATCACGGCCGGCACGGTTCCTACGGCATCGCGATCTGGCAGGAGCGCACGGCCTAGCAGTGCGACTACGGCGCCCAGAACGAAGAAGGCGAGGAGGCTCATGTTTCAGCACGGCATCAAGCAAGGGAGGTGCCAGTGTGGGATGCGACGGAACCCGAGCGGAACCTGGGGCTTTTTACGACACAGGTGGCGCTTTTGCTCGTGGCGCGCCTGCGGACGCGGCTGCAAAAACCCGGCTTTGACAGGAAATTTGGGTGATACCACGCTGCCGCGGAGTTCGGCATAGCGCCTGCATCCACACGGGGCCTGTTACGCAGGTTCAAGTCTGGTTCCGAGGTCGGGGCCGGGCCTCATCTCGACCGTACGGAGGTTGGTAATGAAACGGGTTCTCTTGATCGACGCAGGGCAGGCTTCGGATGACGGTGCTCGAGCCCGGTTGGAGCAGGACGGCTACGAAGTGATCCAGTGCCAGAGCGCGGATCAAGCGCTGGAGCGTTTCCGGGACGGAGCCGAAGCAGTCGTGTTGCTCGAGCTCTCCGACAGCGTGCGCTTGCTCCATGAGCTTCGCGCGGTGCATCCGGAAATTCCGGTGATCGTCCTTTCTGCTTCCTCGAGCGAGGCAATCGGTGCGCTCAAGGAAGGCGCAGATTTCGTGGTCAAGCCGCCGCTCAGCCTGGAGGAGCTGTCGATTTTGACACGACGCGCGACCGGTGACTCGGCGTCTGGGCAGCGCGCTTCTTCTCGCCCCGAGGGGGACAGTGGCAAGAAGACGGTCGACTACCAGTTGCCCTCGCAAGGCATCGACTTCCGCGAGCTGGAGCGCGAGGTGCTGACTCAAGCACTGCGCCTTGCTTCCGGGAACCAGACGCGTGCCGCGACGTTGCTCGGCTTGACACGCGATCAGGTGCGTTACCGGATGGCGAAGTTCGGGATGACGAGTCGCGACACCGGTCGACCCGGCGCCGAGGCAGCCTAGCGCTCGGTCGCTTCCACACACCTCGGTGTAATGAACTCGGCGCCGCGGGGCACATTGCCTCGCGGCGTCTTCGCGTGAATCGCATGAAAACAGCGTCGATTCGCCGTGGTTCCTCTCCCGTGAGTGCTGTACTCTCGAGGGTACCGCGAGGCTAGACGCTCCCCGCACCGAGCGCGGTCGTCTCGTACGTGGTGCCATCGAGGAAAGCATGCCGACCAGAACGACGGAGCGGACGTCTGCGCGGGGCACTGGGCGCCCCAATTCGGGGGAAAACACGGGAACACGCAGCGGCCCGCGCGTGAGCGCTCGCGGCAAGGTCGGCCTCCCCGGCGGAGAGGCCAAGCCGCCTCACGCGGGGGTCGCAGCGAGCGTGAATGGACACAGCAACGGGCACGGTTCCGTGGAGCCGCGCCGTCCAGAGCGCGCGTCGTTCGATTCCGAAGATCGATTGTCTCCCGAGGCGCGAGGCGAGATCGATCAACTCGTCGAAACGCTCAAGGCCGTCAAGCGCGGTGACTTTTCGGTTCGCTTCGAATACCAGCGCAACGGCCTGTTGAGCCGCGCCGGAGAGCTGCTCAACGACGTGCTCGGTCTGAACGAGCATCTGACGAGTGAGCTCGTGCGCGTCGGACGCGTCGTGGGTCACGAGGGGCGCATGCACGAGCGGGCCTCGGTGGGGCCGGCCGGCGGAGCCTGGGCGAGCAGCATGACCGCGGTAAACCAGCTGATCGCCGACCTGGTCGCGCCGACGAACGAGGTCGCCCGTGTGATCACGGCGGTGGCGCGCGGAGATCTTTCCCAGAAAATGGTGCTGGAGATCGACGGACGCCCGGTGCGCGGCGAGTTCCTGCGTATCGGCACCACCGTGAACTCGATGGTGGATCAGCTGAACTCGTTCGCCGCCGAAGTGACGCGCGTCGCCAAGGAGGTGGGTAACGAAGGAAAGCTGGGCGGTCAGGCGGAGGTGAAGGGCGTCTCCGGCACCTGGCGTGACCTGACCGATAACGTGAACGGATTGGCTGCGAACCTGACCGCGCAGGTGCGCAACATCGCCAAGGTGACGACCGCCGTCGCCAAGGGCGACCTGTCGCAGAAGATCACCGTCGACGCCAAGGGCGAAATCCTCGAGCTCAAGAACACGATCAACGTCATGGTCGATCAGCTCTCCTCGTTTGCCGCGGAGGTGACGCGCGTCGCGAAGGAAGTGGGTAACGAAGGCAAGCTCGGCGGTCAGGCCGAGGTGAAGGGCGTGTCCGGCACCTGGAAGGATCTGACCGACAACGTGAACGGCCTGGCGGCGAACCTGACCGCGCAGGTGCGCAGCATCGCCAAGGTGACCACCGCCGTCGCCAACGGGGATCTGTCCCAGAAGATCACGGTGGATGCGCGCGGTGAGATCTACGAGCTCAAGAACACCATCAACACCATGGTCGATACGCTGCGCTCGTTCGCGGCGGAGGTGACGCGCGTCGCGAAGGAAGTGGGCACGGAGGGCAAGCTCGGCGGCCAGGCCGACGTGAAGGGCGTGTTCGGCACCTGGAAGGACCTGACCGACAACGTGAACGCGATGGCGTCGAACTTGACGGTTCAGCTGCGCGACGTGTCGAAGGTCGCGACTGCGATCGCCAACGGCGACCTGACCCGGAAGATCACCGTCGATGCGCGCGGCGAGATTCTGCAGATCAAGGACGTGATCAACAAGATGGTCGACCAGCTCAACTCGTTCGCGGCGGAGGTGACGCGCGTCGCGAAGGAAGTGGGCACGGAAGGCAAGCTCGGCGGCCAGGCCGACGTGAAGGGCGTCTACGGTACCTGGAAGGACCTGACCGACAACGTGAACGGCCTGGCGGCGAACTTGACGGTTCAGCTGCGCGACGTGTCGAAGGTCGCGACCGCGATCGCCAACGGCGACCTGACTCAGAAGATCACCGTCGATGTGTCGGGAGAGATCCTGCAGATCAAGGACGTGATCAACAAGATGGTCGATCAGCTGAACTCGTTCGCGGCGGAGGTGACGCGCGTCGCGAAGGAAGTGGGCACGGAGGGCAAGCTCGGCGGCCAGGCCAACGTGCGCGGCGTGTCCGGCACCTGGAAGGATCTGACCGACAACGTGAACGGCCTGGCAGCGAACCTGACGGTTCAGCTGCGCGACGTGTCGAAGGTCGCGACCGCGATCGCCAACGGCGACCTGACCCAGAAGATCACCGTCGATGTGAAGGGCGAGCTGCTCCAGATCAAGGACGTGATCAACAAGATGGTCGATCAGCTGAACTCCTTCGGCGCCGAGGTGACGCGCGTCGCCAAGGAAGTAGGCACGGAGGGTAAGCTCGGCGGTCAGGCCGAGGTCAAGGGCGTGTCCGGGACCTGGAAGGATTTGACCGACAACGTGAACGGCCTCGCGGCGAACCTGACCACGCAGGTCCGCAACATCGCCAACGTCACGACCGCCGTGGCGAACGGCGATCTATCGCAGAAGATCACGGTCGATGCGCGCGGCGAAATCCTCGAGCTCAAGAGCACGATCAACACCATGGTCGATCAGCTCCGCTCCTTCTCGGCGGAGGTGACCCGCGTCGCGAAGGAAGTGGGCACGGAAGGCAAGCTCGGCGGCCAGGCCGAGGTGCGCGGTTTGTCCGGCACCTGGAAGGACCTGACCGACAACGTGAACGTGTTGGCCGCGAACCTGACCACTCAGGTCCGCAACATCGCCAAGGTGACGACCGCGGTGGCGCGCGGCGACCTTTCGCAGAAGATCACGGTCGACGCACGCGGCGAGATTCTGGAGTTGAAGAGCACCATCAACACGATGGTCGATACGCTGAACTCCTTCTCGGCCGAGGTGACGCGCGTCGCGAAAGAGGTGGGCACCGAAGGCAAGCTCGGCGGCCAGGCCGACGTGAAGGGCGTGTTCGGGATCTGGAAGGACCTGACCGACAACGTGAACGCCATGGCCTCGAACCTGACGGTTCAGCTGCGCGACGTGTCGAAGGTCGCGACCGCGATCGCCAACGGCGATCTGACGCGCAAGGTCACGGTCGAGGTCCGCGGGGAAATCCTGCAGATCAAGGACGTGATCAACAAGATGGTCGATCAGCTCAACTCGTTCGCGGCGGAGGTGACGCGCGTCGCGAAGGAAGTGGGCACGGAGGGCAAGCTCGGCGGCCAGGCCGAAGTGCGCGACGTCTCGGGCACCTGGAAGGACCTGACCGACAACGTGAACGTGATGGCGGCGAACCTGACCAAGCAGGTGCGCGGCATCGTGAAGGTGGTGACGGCGGTCGCGAACGGCGATCTGTCGCAGAAGTTCGTGTTGGAAGCGAAGGGCGAGGTCGCCGCGCTGGCCGAGACGATCAACAACATGACCGACACGCTGCGCATCTTCGCCGACCAGGTGACGACGGTCGCGCGCGAGGTGGGCATCGAGGGCAAGCTCGGCGGCCAGGCCAAGGTGCCCGGCGCGGCCGGCACCTGGCGCGACCTCACCGACAACGTGAATCAGCTCGCCGGCAACCTGACCTCGCAGGTGCGCGCGATCGGCGAGGTATCCACCGCCGTCGCCAAAGGCGACCTGACGCGGTCGATCACCGTCGAAGCACAGGGCGAAGTCGCGGTGCTCAAAGACAACATCAACCAGATGATCGCCAATCTGAAGGACACCACCCATCAGAACCAAGAGCAGGACTGGTTGAAGACGAACCTGGCGCGGTTCTCGAGCATGATGCAGGGCCAGCGCGACATCGTGGCGGTGGCGCAGCTCGTGATGTCGGAGCTCACGCCGCTGGTCTCGGCGCAACACGGCGCGTTCTTCATGCTCGAGTCCGACGCGCAGGGCGAGCCGTCGTTGCACCTCGTGGCGAGCTACGGCTTCGGCGGGCGCAAGAGCCTGGCCTCGAGCTACCGGCTGCGGGAGAGCCTGATCGGCCAGTGCGCCTACGAGAAGAAGCGGATCCTGCTCTCGGACGTGCCCGTGGACTTCATCTACGTGGCGTCGGGGATGGGTGAGGCTCCGCCGCGTTCGGTCGTGGTGCTGCCGGTGCTTTTCGAGGGCGAGACCAAGGCCGTGATCGAGCTCGCGTCGTTCGCGCCGTTCGTCCCGAACCACCTGACCTTCCTCGACCAGCTGATGGGCAGCGTGGGCGTGATCCTCAACATGATCTCGTCCAACATGCGCACCGAAGAGCTGCTCCGGCAGCTCAAGAAGTCGAACACCGAGCTCGAGCAGCAGGCCGGCGAGCTCAACGACAAGGCGCGGCTCCTCGAGCTCAAGAACAACGAGGTCGAGCTCGCGAGCCGCAGCCTGGAAGAGAAGGCCGAGCAGCTGCAGCTGATCTCCAAGTACAAGTCCGAGTTCCTCGCGAACATGTCGCACGAGCTCCGGACGCCCCTGAACAGCCTGTTGATCCTGTCGCAGGTGCTGGCCGAAAACCGCGAAGGCAACCTCACCCCCGAGCAGGTGAAGTTCGCCCAGACCGTGTACACCTCGGGCAACGAGCTGTTGTCGTTGATCAACGAGATCCTCGACCTGTCGAAGGTGGAGGCCGGCAAGATGCCGATCGTTCCGAAGGTGTTCCAGCTGTCGGAGGTGGAGGGCTACCTCACCCAGGCCTTCCAGCACATCGCGGATCAGAAGGGGCTCAAGTTCCAGGTCGAGCTCGGCCCCGAGCTGCCGACGGCGCTGTTCACCGACGTCTCTCGGTTGCAGCAGATCTTGAAGAATTTGCTGTCGAACGCGTTCAAGTTCACGGCATCGGGCGGCGTCACCGTCAGGCTCCAGGCGGCAAACCTGGACGGCGACGCGCAGGTGCGGTTCGCGGTCAGCGACACCGGTATCGGTATCCCGCTCGAGAAGCAGAAGCTGATCTTCGAGGCTTTCCAGCAGGCCGACGGCACCACCAGCCGCAAGTACGGAGGCACCGGCCTCGGCTTGACGATCAGCCGCGAAATCGCCCGGCTCCTGGGCGGAACGATCGAGGTCGAGAGCATCCCGGGCAAGGGCAGCACCTTCACCCTGACCATGCCCGTGAACTACGGGGGTGCGGATCTCCACAAGGACGAGCTGCAATCGAGCGGAGTGATGGCGGCGGAGCAGCGGCTTCCGGTACCGGAAGACGTCGATTTCAAGGGCACGCGCGTGCTCTTGGTCGACGACGACGCGCGCAACATGTTCGCGATCCGCACCGTGCTGGAGGCGCGCGGCATCCAGGTGTTGCATGCCGCCAACGGAAAGCTCGCGATGGACCTGCTCCGGACCAACCCCGAGCTCGATCTGATCTTGATGGACACGATGATGCCGGAGATGGACGGGCTCACTGCCATGCGCGGTATCCGCGAGAAGCTCCAGCTCAGGGACCTGCCGATCATCTCGCTCACCGCTCAGGCCATGGTCGGGGATCGCGAGAAGGCCATCGAGGCGGGCGCCTCGGACTACGTGATCAAGCCCGTCGATCCACAGACACTCCTCGGGGTGATACACACCTGGCGCAAACGGGAACATGAACCCTCGTCCGGACGGAAGCAGCAAACCACATGAATCGTGACCGGGCCGTGACACGAACGGAGTCGGCCCCGGTTCTCCTGGTCGACGATACGCCGGCGAACTTGCTGGCGCTGACCGCGGTGCTGAGCTCGCTCGACTTGTCGATCGTGGCTGCGCGCTCGGCGACGGAGGCCATCGGCCACGTCGAGCGCGGAGCCTTCGCCGTGGCGCTGATCGACGTGCAAATGCCGGACATGGACGGCTTCGAGCTCACGCGCAGGTTACGCGGGCTGGAGTTCGGCCGGGAGTTGCCGGTGCTGTTCGTGACGGCGATCCACGGCGACGAGGCCTACGTGAAGAAAGGCTACGCCAGCGGCGGCGCCGACTACATCACGAAGCCCTACGACCCGCAGGTGATCCGCGCTCGCGTCAAGGCGTTCGTCGATCTGTATCAACAGCGCGAGGCCGTGCGGCGCGGTCAGGTCGCGCTGCGGACGCAAGAGCGGGACGAGGCCGTGAGGCGGCTGGTCGCGCTCGAGCGCATCGCGACGGCGGCGCTCGAGACCAGCGATCTCCAGTCACTGTTGGAGGAGCTGCTGCGCGCCTTCACCGAAGCCGCAGACGTCGCCGATTTCGCGGTCGTGCTGCTGCGTGACGGCGCAGAGCTCAAGGTCGCGGCCGCCGTCGGGCTCGAAGGCGACGCGATCCAGCGGTTCAGCGTCGAGGTCGGCGAGGGGTTCGCGGGCAGAGTCGCCGATGAGCGGCGCGCCATCGAGCTGTCCGACCCGGCGGGGACCAAGCTCGCCGTCGACGTGCTCGGCGAAAGCGGCGTGCGCGGCTTGTACGGCATCCCGCTGATGCACGGCGGGCAGGTGCTGGGCGTGGCGCAGATCGGTTCGGTTCGCGAGAGCTCGTTCTCCGATGCGGAGAAGCGGCTATTTGCCGCGGCGGCCGACCGCGCGGCGCTGGCCGTCGCCAAGCACCTCCAGCTCTCGGATCTCCATCAGATCCTGAGCACCGCCCCGGCGTACATCGCGATCGTGCGCGTGCCGGGCAACGGCTACAGCTTCGTCAACTCGGCCTACCTCGCGCTGTTCGGGCGGGAGCTGGTCGGGACCTCGACGCACGCGGAGTACGGGCTCGGGCCGGAAGCAGAGCAGGCCGTGGAGCGCGTGCGCCAGACCGGCCAGAGCGTGCTGATCGAAGAGATGCAGGTCCCGGGGCTCGGCCCGCGCGGCGGCACTCTGTACCTCAGGTTCGCGGCGCAGCCGATGCGCAACGCCACCGGCGGCGTCGAGCGAGTATTGATGTTCTCGACCGACGTGACGGCCCAGGTCGTGGCCCGGCAAGAGATTGAGGCCACGCACGCCATGCGCGCCGAGTTGCTCGATCGCGAGCGCGCAGCGCGCAAGGCGGCCGAGCTCGCCAGCATCGCCAAGGACGACTTCTTGGCCGCTGTCTCTCACGAGCTGCGCACGCCGCTGAACGCGATCCTGGGCTGGGCCTCGCTCGCGCGCTCTCAGAAGGTGCCGGACCTCGATCGCGCGCTGGCCGTGATCGAGCGCAACGCGCTGGCGCAGGCGAGGATCGTCGAAGACGTCCTGGACTTTTCGCGGATCGCGCGCGGCAAGATGCGGCTCTCGCTGAGCAGCGTCGATATCGCGCTCGTGACGCTCGAGGCGCTCGAGACCGTGCGCCCGGCGGCCGAGGCCAAGAGCATCCAGCTCGACGTGGACCTGGACGTTCACCAGAAGCTGGTCGGCGACGCTCAACGGCTGCAGCAGGTGGCGTGGAACCTGCTGACCAACGCCATCAAGTTCACGAGGAACGGCGGCCGGGTGGCGGTGCGCGCCAGCGACGCGCCGGGCAAGGTCGCGCTGTCCGTCACCGACACGGGGCAGGGTATAGACGCCGAGTTCTTGCCGTACGTTTTCGAGCCGTTCCGGCAGGCGAGCAGCGGCTCGACGCGCGCTCACGGCGGGCTCGGGCTCGGGCTGTCGATCGTGAAGCAGATCGTGCTCGCCCACGGCGGAACCGTGCGGGTCGAGAGCCCGGGGATCGACCGAGGTACCACCTTTTCTCTCGAGTTCCCTGCGGAGGCGCCGAAGCTCGCGCACGCCTCCAACGGCGCGCCGGTCGTGCCCTTGCGGGACGGGGACGTGCGATCGATCTTGAAGCCGTTGCGGGTGCTGGTCGTGGACGACGACGAGGACAGCCGCGAGTTTTTGAGCTGCGCGCTCACCGAGCGCGGCGCTACCGTGGTCAGCGCGTCGGGAGCGGCCGAGGCGCTCCGAGAGCTGGAGAGCTTTCGGCCCGACGTGCTGGTGAGCGACATCGCGATGCCGGAGGCCGACGGCTATTCACTGATGCGCCAGGTCCGCGCGCTGCCGCCCGAGCTCGGGGGAGCCGTGCCCGCGGTGGCGCTCACGGCTCACGCGCGGAAAGACGCTTGGGAGCACGCCCGGGCTGCCGGCTTTCAGCTGCTCGAAGCGAAGCCGGTCGATCTCGATCACCTGACCGCAGCGATTGCGTCGCTCCGGGAGCTCCCGCTCGGGAGGGCTCTACCTTAGGGCCCAGCCACTCGTCGCTGACCAGCGGCTCGACCGAGGTCTCTCCGGCCTCGATGCTGACGCCGACGTTGGCGAAGCTCGTGGACAGGAGGAACTTGCCGTTCGCGCCCTTCTTCGAGGACGTGAGTCGGCCGCGCGCCAGAACCGCGCCCGACTCCGCGCGCACCAGATCGAGCTCGGTGCGGGGGCCTGCGCGCAGCCAGAGCTCGGCCTCCAGATCCCCGAGCCCGAGGCCGACGCGCAACAGGTCGCGGAGCGGGGGAAAGCCGACCGCGAGCGGCAAGAGCGCGTCGAAGCGCTTGCCCTGGAGCTCGAAGCGACCCTCGAGCGACGGGGGAGAGTCGTTGAGCGCCAGCCGGTCCGAACGGACACTGACGGAGAACGGCTCGGTGCGCTCGCCGGACGCCACCAGCGACACGCCCGTGAAATCACCCTTCAGGGTGGAGCGCACCGGGGACTTGTCTCCCGCCTCCGCGCGCGCGACCGCCACGTCCAGCTTGGCATCGGCCCGCACCGCGAATGACGGAAGACGGAGCTCGGCAGCGCGCGCCTGAAGCGCTGCGGCGCCGACCAGCCCGCCGTCGCCTTCTCGCGTGAGGCGGCCAGAGAAATCGGCCGAGCCGCGCAGCTTCGGAGCATCGCGTCCGGGCTCGAACCAGCGCTCGAACCAGGCC
>JALYWZ010000792.1 GCA_030852505.1 Myxococcota bacterium
TTCGACCGGCTGGGCATCCCCCGGCTGGCCCCGTGACCTCAACTCTTCGAACCGCCCGGTGCGGACCCGCATGCCGGGTGGTGTGGGAGGGGCCGTCAGGGATTACCTGGCGCCCCTATCCCGATTGCTCTCGGGAACCCGGGACGGAACGCTGGCACTCAGGATCAGCAGCGAATCGAAGGGGTAGCTCTCGCGAGCTGAGACGCGCGAGACGCGCGTTTGTCCCGGATCGTGCACGTTCAGAGCGAGTCGTGCAGGCATTTGCACAAGCTGCTCTGGCTACGTAAAGCTCGAAAGAGTGCAAATGTGCGCGTATGCCTTGCATTACCCAAGGGAGTGATACCGTGCCGCTGTTCGCGTTCGACGCAGGAAAACTGCCGAATCGCCTCGCTGTTTCAGCGTGAGACGTTGCGGCTCTCGCGCCGATCGCCGTGTCGCCTCGGTTGAGCCTTTTTGGCACGTAGGCTGCACAAGGACCTGGCAGCTCATCGGAAAGGAGAGCCCAAGTCCCATGTCCAAGTTTGTTTCATCGTTCATTGCAATTGCTGCGGTCGCCGGTCTCGCGTCTGCCTGTGCGGTCGATGTTCCGCTCGAGGAACAAGAGAGCGCCGGCGCCGATCATCAGGCGCTCGTCAACTGCGCCAACCCCGAAGGTACGAACGCGATGATCGCGGCGGTGGCCGTCGCGATCGCCACCGAGCTCGGCCGCTGGAACGTGTCGACCGACTTCACGACCAAGATCGGCACCTACAATCAGCGCCACCTGACGCTGAGCACGCAGGGCCAAGCGCAGTGCACGGCGCGCGGCAACAACTGCGAGAACCTGAAGGCGCTGTTGTTCTTCCAGGACGCGAAGTACGACAACTACATCCGCTTCCCGAACCGCGTGAAGCTCAGCGCCTACAGCTACGCCGCGCGCCTGGTCGCGGGCTGGGAAGGGCAGCGCACCTGCGAGCAGCGCGCGCGCGACGCGATCGCGCAGCGCAAGCCGATCCCGCCGGATGCGTGCCCCGCGGAAGATCATTCGCTCACGCTGTTCAGCACGGCTCCGGGCGGCTGCGACATGAACTTCACCTACACGGCGAAGAAGCCGGACGGAACTCCGCTCGCCAACCCGGCGCAGCTGAAGAACAAGCTGGTCTGGGCCAACGACGGCGGCAGCATGACCAACCTGAACCCGTACATCCAGTTCCAGTCGACGGCGAGCACCGTGACCGTCGACCCGACCTGGGACTTGAACCAACCCGGCAGCGCGTCCGGCGGTTCTTGCACCTTGAGCTGCCAGAAGTACGACAAGAACAACGTCCTCACCGGTCAGTGCTGCACGTGCAACGGCCAGTCCGGCACGTTCCAGCTCGGTGCGACTGCCAACGTCTACAAGTGCAGCGCCGGCGGCTGAGCTTGATGTCGCGATCGTAGATCGGTTCTCCTACCGAGCTCGCGAGAGCGGACCTCCCACCCGGGTCGGTCCGCTCTCGTGTTTTTGTGGTGCGCCGCCGGAGCCGCGGCTGTGTTGTGTAACGAAGCGATCGATTAGCGCACGAATTGCACTAGCTGTTGCGTGAGCCGATTCGGCACACACATATTGCCTGCAAATACGACTTCTGATGCCGTGTGGTGCTGGCACGCTGACTGCAGTGGTTGAGATTCGAAAGGAGGCTGAACTCTCAATCATGCGCAATTTCGTTTCATTGTTCATCGCGTCGACTGCTCTGGCCGGTTTCGCGTCTGCGTGCAGCGTAGACACACCGGGGGTGGAGGAGATTGATTCGAGCACGTCCGGGCAGGCTGCTTGTGCCAACCCTGAGGGCACCAACGCGATGATCGCGGCGCTCGCGGTGGCGATCGGTCAGGAGCTCGGTCGCTGGAAGGTCGGCACCGACTTCAAGATCGTCCGCGGCACGTACAACCAGGAGCACCTCCAGCTGACCCCCACGGGTCTTTCCCAGTGCGCTGCGAACCGCGTTCCGGGTTGTCCCAACGTCACGGCGCTGCTGTTCTTCCAGGACGCGCGATACGACCAGTACATCCGGTTTCCCGGAAACGTGAAGCTCAGCTCGTGGAGCTACGCCGCGCGTCTCACGGCGGGATACAAGGAGCAGCTCACCTGCGAGCAGCGAGCCGTCAACAATCCGAAAGACCCCAACTCCTGCCCCGCGGAAGAGCACAAGCTGACGCTCCAGGGCGTGGCTCCCGGACCGTGCGACGTGGACTTCACGTTCAAGGCGCGCAGTCCTTCCGGAGCGAACCTGAAGTACCCGCAGCTGCTGAAGAACAAGCTGCTCTGGGCGGGCAAGTACAACGAGTACATCGCGTTCAAGTCCACGCCCGATACGGTCACGATCGACCCCACCTGGGATTTGAACCAGGGGGCGAGCTCTTCCGGCGGTTCGTGCGTGAACAGCTTCCAGAAGTACGACCGGAACAAGAACTGGACCGGTGTCTGCTGCTCGTGCAACGGCAGGTCCGGCAAGTTCCTCTCGCCGGTGACCGCAAACGTCTACAAGTGCAGCGCGGGCTGAGCCCGAGCTTGAGCGTAGGCTGAGCGCGGACCGAGGCGGCGAGCGTCTCGCCTCGGTTCGACGTGAGCGGACGACCCCAACCCGGGTTCGTCCGCTTTCGTGTTTCGTGTCTGACAGCGCGCGTTCACGCGGTTGAGCAAGAGCCCGAACCAACCCTAGATTTCGGGACCGGTTGCGGAACCGGTTTCGCACGAACAAATCCCGGCCGATCCGGGTTGCCGAGGCGCCGATCTGCGGTCAGTGTGTGCCCCTCTCGGCATCTGGAGGTACGTCGCGTGCGAACTTGCTTGAAAGTCTGTGGTGTGGTTGTGCTCGGTCTCGCGGGCAGCGCGGTTGCGTGTTCTTCCGACGACAGCTCGGGCGGGCGCACTCAGCAAGGCTCGGGCGGCGGCGGAAACGTCCCCAACGCCCCGAACGGCGGCACGCCGGCGAACCCGGGCGCCACGGGCGGTACTCCCGGCATCCCCGGCGCGACGGGCGGCACTCCCGCTACGCCTGGCCAGGGCGGCACCCCTCCCACGGGTCAGGGCGGCACGCCCCCCACGGCGCAGGGC
>JALYWZ010000187.1 GCA_030852505.1 Myxococcota bacterium
TCCGTGGGCAGCGGGGGAACGGCCGGAACGAGCGGAGCGCCCGCGGGCGGCTCACCTGCCGGGGGATCCGACGGAGGCAAGGGTGGCGCGGCCGCTGGCGCCGGTGGCTCGAGCGCGGGCATGGGCGGCGGCGGCTCCGGTGGTTCGCAAGGCAAGAGCAGCCCCGGTTGCGGCTCCGCGAGCCCGCTGAAGAGCGGCAATTTCACGGAGATGATCGACGGCGCGTCTCGCAAGTACGTGCTCGACGTCCCGAGCGGCTACGACGCGAGCAAGCCGTATCGGCTGATCTTCGTGTGGCACCCGCTCGGGGGCAACGCGGACGGCATCGTGTCGGGCGGCTACAACGGGCTCAAGTCGCTCTCCAACGGCAGCGCGATCTTCGTCGCCCCGGACGGCATGCAGGGCAGCAACCAGGAGGCGAGCGGCAACGGTTGGTGGAACACCAACGACCGCGACATGAAGTTCCTGCAAGCCATGCTCGACAAGATCCAGGCCGGCCTGTGCATCGATCAGGACCGGATCTTTTCGACGGGCTTCAGCTTCGGGGGAATGATGTCCTATACGGTCGGCTACGAGTTCGACGTGTTCCGCGCGATCGCGCCGTGCTCCGGCGATCTGCAGGTGATCCCGCACGAGGAGACGTACACCCGGCCGATGCCGATCATGGCGTTCCACGGCAACAACGACACGTTCGTGACGACGGCCCGCGGTCGTGCGGCGCGCGACAAGTACCTCGCTCGCAACAAGTGCGGCACGCAAACCCAACCGGTGATGCCGAGCCCCTGCGTCGAGTACCAGGGCTGCAGCGCCCCGACGTTCTGGTGCGAGTTCTCCGGGGGCCACAACACCTGGTCGGAGCAGCCGCAAGCGATCTGGAAGTTCTTCTCGCAGTTCTGAGGATCCCGGCGCAGCGCGCCGTCCGGCGAGACGTGTGCCGGGGCCGGCAAAATTGGGGATTGTACGCATCGGCCAGCTGGTCGAGTCGCAAAACGCGCTCGATCGGCGCTGGCCGCGTGTAGGCCTGAAGCCCGCGCGTCGATTGGCTCTGGGGAAGCGCGCGCGAACGTGGTTACGTTGGTCCTTTCGTGACCGTACCCGTAGACAGCGCACGAATGCTGGGTCGAACGACAGCCCCCGCAAAAGTCCGAAACTCTGCCCGTTTTGCCGGGTGGGCGTCGACTTGCGACAGTGACATGATGAGGTTCCGAGCATGAGCGAGAAGAAGAAACCCTCAGCGCCCCAAATCCCTCCGCCGAGCGATGACGAGATCAAGTTCGGGGACGACCTCCCCGTCCTGCCGATCCGCAACGCCGTGTTGTTCCCGGGCGCCGTCGCGCCTTTCGACGTGGGCCGAGAAAAGTCGGTGGCCCTGGTCGAAGAGGTCCACAACCTCACGAACCCGGTGATCGCGATCTTCGCGCAGCGCGACCCCGCGACCGACGATCCCAACGCGGACGATCTGTATCCCGTGGGCTGCGCGGCGCGCGTGTTGAAGGCGCTGAAGCACAGCTCCGGCAATTACTCACTGATCCTGCAGGGCTTGACCCGGATCCGCTTCGACAGCCTGACCCAGAGCGCGCCGTACATGCGCGCGCGCATCACCCGCGTCGAAACGGCCACGACCGAAGACGTGGAGGCCGAGGCGCTGGCGATGAGCCTGCGCGACGTCGCGAAGCAGGTGATCCAGTTGATGCCCGAGCTGCCGCGCGAAGCGGGCTCGATCATCGACTCGATCCAGGCGCCGGGCGCGCTCGCCGACGTGGTGGCCGCAAACCTCGACGCGCCCGTCGAGGAGAAGGCGCAGCTGATCGAGACCGTCGAGGTCAAGGAGCGCATCCGCAAGGTCTTGAAGCTGCTCACGCGGCAGCTCGAGATCCTGAAGATGCGCGAGCGCATCAACTCCCAGATCAAGGAGGAGATGGGCAAGAACCAGCGCGAATACGTGCTGCGCCAGCAGCTCAAGGCGATCAAGGAAGAGCTCGGGGAGGACGAGGGCGATCAGGGCGACCTCGACGGGCTCGAGGAGCGCATCGCCAAGGCCAGCCTGCCGAGCGAGGCCGACAGCGTCGCCAAGAAGCAGCTCAAGCGCCTGCGCTCCATGCAGGTCGGCAGCGCCGAGTACACCGTCGTGCGCACCTACCTCGACTGGATCCTGGATCTGCCGTGGACTCACGCCACGGAAGACAACATGGACATCAGCGAGGTGCGGCGCGTCCTCGACGAGGATCACTACGGCCTCGACAAGGTGAAGAAGCGCATCGTCGAGTACCTCGCGGTCCGCAAGCTGAAGAAGGACAAGAAGGGCCCGATCCTGTGCCTGATTGGTCCGCCTGGCGTCGGTAAGACCTCGCTCGGCCGCAGCATCGCTCGCGCGCTCGGCCGCAAGTTCGTGCGCGTCTCGCTCGGCGGCGTGCACGACGAAGCCGCGATCCGCGGCCACCGACGCACCTACGTCGGCGCGCTCCCGGGTCAGATCATCCAGGGCATGAAGAAGTCGGGGACCGTGAACCCGGTGTTCATGATGGACGAGGTCGACAAGATCGGTCACGACTTCCGCGGCGACCCGAGCGCGGCGTTGCTCGAGGTGCTCGACCCCGAGCAGAACAACACCTTCGCCGATCACTACCTCGAGATCCCCTACGATCTGTCGAGCGTGATGTTCGTGGCCACGGCCAACGTCGCGGACCCGATCCCGCCCCCGCTCTTCGACCGCATGGAAGTGCTGGAAATCCCCGGCTACACCCGGCGGGAGAAGCTCGCGATCGCGCGCCAGCACTTGATCCCGAAGCAGCTCGAGGAGCATGGCCTGTCGGCCGAGCAGCTCACCATCACCGACGAGGCGGTGGAGGAGATCATCGAGCACTACACGCGCGAAGCCGGCGTTCGTAGCCTCGAGCGCACGGTGGCGAGCGTGATCCGCGGCGTCGCCGTCAAGGTCGCCGAAGGCGACAGCACCGCGCGCGTGATCAAGAGCGAGGACGACCTCCGCGAGTTCCTGGGACCGATCAAGCACACCAGCGAGGTCGCCGAGCGCACGGAAGAGACCGGCGTCGCGACGGGCCTCGCCTGGACCAGCGTCGGCGGCGAGATCCTGTTCATCGAGGTCACGCGCATGTTCGGCACGGGCAAGATGCAGCTCACCGGTCAGCTCGGCGACGTCATGAAAGAGAGCGCGCACGCCGCCCTGAGCTACGTGCGCACCAACGCCGAGAAGTACGGGATCCCCAAGGACTTCCTGGAAAAGAGCGACATCCACATCCACATCCCCGCGGGCGCGATGCCGAAGGACGGCCCGAGCGCGGGTATCACCATGTTCACCGCGATCGTATCGCTGCTCACGGGCGTGCGCGTGCGGCACGACGTGGCCATGACCGGTGAAATCTCGCTGCGCGGCCGCGTGCTACCGATCGGCGGCGTGAAGGAGAAGACCCTGGCCGCTCACCGCGCGGGCATCAAGCGCGTGCTCCTGCCCGAGCGCAACAAGGCCGACCTCGAAGAGGTGCCGAAGGAAGTGCGAGACGAGCTCGAGTTCGTGCTGGTGAGCAAGGTAGACGACGTGCTCGAAGCCGGCCTCGAGCGCATGCCCCAGCCCTCGCAGGCGTACCTCGACGAGGTCGCGAAGAAGGAAGCGCAGCCGTCCACGAACTGAACCGAGCTCGCTGGACGAACCGAGGCCCCGCTGGGAAACCGGCGGGGTCTTCGTTTATTCGGGCGCTCCGTCCGAGGTCACGGGCTCGTCGAGCGGCTGTTTGGCGCGCTCGCCGGGCAACGCCGCGGGATAGAAGAATCCGGTCAAGAGCGCGATCCACGCTGCTCCGGCGAACACGCCTCCGACGACGTCGGACGGAAAATGGACGCCGAAGTAGACGCGGGAGGTCGCGACGCCGGCCGCGAGCAGCAACGCGAACGCGCCGAGCGCGGCGAGCCGAGCACCGCGTACGCCGAGAGCGCGGGCCACGAGTACCAGGCTCAGCAACACGGCTGTCGAGCCAAAGGCGTGCCCGCTCGGGAACGAGAAAGAGCTCGGTGTGGAGATGACGTAGAGCTCCGTCGCTTCGGGTCGGTCGCGCTGGAAGAGCTGCTTCAAGAGGAAGCTCCAGATGCCGGCGCCCGTGCCCGCGAAGACCAGGAAGGCGGCCTCGCGCCGCTGCTTCACGAGGGCGAGAACCAGTGTCGCGAGCACGACGATGGCCGTGAGCGTCGCGCCGTCCCCGAGCCGGGTCAGCCAATACATGGGGAAGTCGAGGGAGCCGCGCGAGCCGGTGACGGCCTCGGAGACGAGCCGGTCGAAGTCGTGGAGCTCGCCTTCGCGGAGCTCGCTCGAGAGCTCGGCGAAAGAGATCGCAGAGACCATCGAGAGCGGGAGGCTCCAGCGGTGCCGCCGGACGAACTCGAGTGCGCGCTCGGCGAACGGTCCAGGCCGGGTTGGATGCGGCCCTGGCGGGCTCGAGCGGCTTGGGCGCGGGTTTACTTGGATCCCCGTCTTCCGCAGGCTTGCCGGGTGAGGCCGTCGTGGAGCGAGCCGGGCGTGCTCCGGGCGAGATCGGCGTTCGCTTCCTTTTCACGGCCGAGGCCGCAGAGAGCTTGAATTCGCGCTGCCACCCGCTCTTGCGCCAGGAGGCCGCGGGGAAACGACCGCTGATGCATGTTCAGGAGTTGCAGCGCAGCGGCGAAGCGCCCGGCGTGGAGCTCGGTTTCGGCGCGTGAGAGCAGCGCGACCTCCTGAGCGAGCCGGTCGGACTGGCGAGGCCGTGTCGAGCTGCGGGGCTCGGGCGCCGCGGGTGGCGTGACGCTCGCGGCCGGCGTGGTGCTGGGCAGCTCCAGAGGCGGCGCGACGGGGGCTTCGACGGGACGCAGCTGCTGGCTCGGCGCGCTGGCGGCGCTTGGCGCCGGCGCCGGCGACTTGGGCGTGAATAGCAACGCTCCGACGACGACGGACGTAGCGAGGGCGGAGACACTGAGCCAGCCGAGCCCACTCCCTGCGGTGAGCGCGGGCCCCGGAGCGTTGGCGGGCAAATGGAAGACGCCTTCGATCCGCGCACGCAGGCTGTCGCGAACTCGAACGCGATCGCCGAGCGATGGGCGCAGCGCGTCGCGTCCCGCTCGGAACAACTCGCGCGATTCGGGGTCGATCCCGGACATCCTCAGCCCTTCCCCTCGCGCTGCTCGTAGGCCTTGCGCGCGGCTTCGAAGGCGATCCGCGCCGTGCGCAGCCGTGAGTAAACCGTGTTCAGCGGCACCTGAAGCGCCTCGGCGATCTCCGGCGCCGTCATTTCGTCGAGCTCGGCCAGGATGAAGACCTCGCGCTGCCACCACTCGATCTCGCCGAGCAGCGCGAACAAGAGCTTCGCGCGATCGCTGAGCTCGGCCACGTCCAGCGGGGTCGAAGGCGAGGATCGGCCGAGATCCGGATGCAGTGCGAGCCCCTCGTGAGAAGCCCGGCTCGCCCGCTGAGAGCGCCGGTGCTCGCTCGCTCGGCGCCGGACGATGCCGTAGATCCAGCTACGCAGGGACCCGGGCTGCCGCAGCGTGCCGATCTTGGCGTGGATCAGCATGAAGATCTCCTGCACGACATCATCCATTGCCTCCGGCGATACGCCGAGGCGTCGAGCAGTAGACCAGACGAAATCGAAGTACTCCTCGTAGATTGCGTCGAAATTCGGCACGCCGGGGACCGGGCCCAGCCTGGCGGAGCTGTCCGGCTCCAAGTACAGGTCCGTCCGAGCCGAGGCGCCAGACATTGTTGGATCGTCTAGGCGGTGGCGTGAGCGAGCTCGATCCGTCACAGGATCCACTCCGTGCCGAGGCCGGCGGCGAGCCGCGTGCTTCCGAGACGCTCCACTTCACCGACCCCGCCGTCGATCGTGAGCCGGGCGCGGGAGGTCTCGATACCCGCGTTAACACTAGCGAAAAGCGCGAACCAGTCGGAGATACGCAGGTGAGCCTGCGCACCGGCCCCGGGCGCGAAGGCGAGGAAATTCCGGGAACGCGCGTCCACGCGATGTCCGGTGGCCTCGGCCCCGAAGCGATCGATTCCGAGCGTCAGGCAGGGGCCGAGCTCGAAGGGGCCGAGTGACCAGCTGCGGCAGCCCCAGACATCTAGTGCGATTCGATCCACGCTGACGCTGACGTTCGGAAGGTTCGTTACCTCCAGCGTTTCGCTCTGGAAGAAGCGAACGGAGGTTCCGAAGTGCCACGACCGATAGCGTAGGCCGATGCCCGCTCCGGCGCTGAGATCGGCCTCGGTCAGCAGACCGGCATCCACCGCGCCGAGCGGCGCGCGCAACACGAGCTGCAACTTGCCCGAATCCGCTGCTGCGTCCGAGTCCGATTCGTTTCCGTCGGAGCTCGGCTGGCGCTTGGCTTCTTCGGGCGCGCGGCGCGACGCTTCCGGGGGAGGCGACTTGGCGCGCGTCTGCCCGCTGGCTGCGGCACTGTGAGCGTTCACATCAGCCGCTCTCGGGCGGTCGTCGGCGGGCGTCGGGACCGCCGAATCTGTTCCGCTGTTGTCTCCGCGCAAGTACAGGCTGAGCGCAACGGCTGCCGCGCCCGCGAGCGCGGTACACGAATCGGACTCGATGATCCGCTCGCGTCGCGCGTCGCCGTCGAACACGAGCAACGTCAGCCGATACTTGCCGCCGTTCCGCGTGATCTCGCCGTCCGCGCGTAGACCTGGCGTTACCCGTGGCGAGTTGCTGACGATGCCGCGAACCTGCGCTTCCACCGCGCCGCTCTCCGGGCAACCGGGCGGGGATCGCCAGCGCAGATTGACGAGCTCGTCGGCGCACGCGGCACGCGAAGCGAACGCCGCGCCGCTCATGACCAAACAGGCCAGCGCGCGAAGGCGCCGGGAGCGAGGGGAGGGCTCAGGGTGCACGCCGGATACCCACGTCGTCGATGTAGAGAGTGGAGCTCGCCGGCGCGAGATCGTCAGCCAGGTTGCCGACGTACCACTGGCCATAATCGAAGCCGCTCGCGTCGATCTCGGTGAGATCCAGGATTGGCATCCCGTCTTGGAAGAGGGTGATTCGCCCGTCGGGCGCGTCGGCTCGCCGCCAGCGGAACTCGACATGGAACCACGCGCCAATCGGAACCGTGATCGGCACGGGCGGCGTGAACCGCTCGCGCATCGGAAATTCGAGGACGTACAGGTACAAACCGCCGTCGTCGCCGCTCTCGAGCGACACGTCCCAGCGATACCTGAACGGATCGCCGGGCTCCGAGCCCTGGAAGTGCATCAGATTCCAGTTGGCGCGGGTCTCGATCGCCTCCGGAATGAAGAACCAGGCGCCATAGATCGCGTCAGTCGGCAGAGTGCCTTCGCGAACGCAGCGCGCTCCACTCATACCGGAATCGGTCTCGACCGAGAACGCTGCCGCGGTGTTCCCCGTGCGCACGGGGGAGTCTACGATCTGGTAGGTTGCGCCGCGATCCGAGTAGCAGAAGCCGCGGGCGAGCACGTAGTCACAGAAGCCGTTATCGAAGCTGTTCGACCAGGGCACGGCCACCGGATCCAGTACGGGTCGAGAACCGTCCGGCTCTTCGTCGAGCGTTGCAGTGCCACAGTCCCAATCGCCAACGCTATAGGCCGGCTCGCATGCGCAAAGCAGCCCAACAGCGAGGGGGGTGACAAATCTGACCCGCACGTTCTGAGGAGTCTTCGCACGTCGTTTCGTCTTGTCACTCGAAATTAAAAATCAATTTTACGAGACGGACGGCCCAACAACGAGCCACTGCGCGGCTCGCACATTCACGCCGAGGACCCGCAGAAATCCCGCGCTGCTTGAATGCGCATCGCTCGTCTCGCAAAGCGTCACCTCGGCCGCAGCGCTGACCCGGATCCAAAGCGTGTGTCGTGTCGCTCCGCGCCGTGCACACCGACTAGTAGTGGATGGGGGGACGTTTCTGTCCTCGGGCGGTCGTTGCCGCATTTGCGCAGCCGAAGAAGAGATCTTTCCAATCGTCGACGGATGAGGGGACCGCGCACCACTGCTGTACTGCGTGGTGGTTTGATCACCGCTCAAGACCCCTAGATGACCATGACTCGCTCTTCTTCGATTTCCTTGCTCGGGCTGTTGGTTGCCGGCTTCGCCTCCACGTACGGGTGCAGTTCCGATGATTCATCGGGTGGAGCTCCACC